>JBBRIN010000367.1:0-4807 GCA_038221115.1 Tepidisphaerales bacterium | reverse complement strand
CTCGATGCATCCCCGATACGTTGCATAAAGGTTCTTACTGAAGTTCGCGATCGCCACGCGCCTGATCCGCTGCCGCTTCGCCCAGATCGAAATCTCCCGCGCCTGCCCCTGCAGCCCCAGCACCGCCTCCACCGCCTCCGCCGACATCACCTGCCGCCCCACCGCCGCCTCCCGCGCCCGCCACCACTTCGCCTCCCAGATCGCCTGCCGCGCCGCCCCTTCACACTCGGCATGCCGGGCAATCGCTCCATACCTCTGCGCAAAATCCCGTCGATAGACTCTCCGCAATTCCGCTGGCAGATATCGCTCCACCAAAATCAGATTGTTCCGCAGGTCCATCCGATGCGCAAACGGCTTGCTCCGCCCCGTCAGCACCTTGTCGTGCCGGTACACCACATCTTCAAATCGCTCCACCGTGTACCCCGCGTTCCACAGCCGAAAGCTCAAGTCGTATTCCCCCGCCTTGCGGAAAAACTCCCGTCGGAATCCCCCCACCTCCAGCAACACCGATCGCCGCAGGCACACCGCGCCGCTTAACATCACGTTCGGCAGCGCGCACCCCTCACCCGACCCGTCCGGCAAAATCACTCGCCCCCCCACCGCCGCACATCGCGGCTGCGCATCCAGATAATCCATCGACCTCGTCACCGCGTCCCCCGTCGGATAACTATCGTCGTCCAGCAAAACCACATATTCCCCCTGCGCCGGCCCAAACGCGTACGACCGCGCGCACACCCCCTCGTTCGTTTGCCGCTCGATCACGCGCACCGCCGGGTATGTCCCCCGCACTGCCGCCGGCGTGCCGTCCGTCGACCCATTGTCCACCACCCACGTCTCCCATTGCGACGACGGCAGCGGCGTCGACCGATGCAAAATCTCCAGCGTTTTCAGCAGCGCCTCGCTCCGGTTGTGTGTCACGATGATGTAGCTCAATCTCATGGTCATGCCGCCTTCGCGCTGGTTGCGCTCTCCAGCAAATCTTCCCCTGCGATCAATGCCCCGATTTGTTTCACCACCCGCGTCATCCCCGCCGCGTAGCTCAGCCGCCCTTCCACGTCCATCCTTTGCGTCTCGGCCACGCGCCGGCGTTGCCCCACATCCGCCAAGTGCCCCACCACCCGTTGCTCCATCTCCGCTTCACTTCCAAACGATACATCCCCCAGGTGAGGCAACGCCCACTCGCGCGCAAGCAGCATCCCCGACCGCTCCGCCCCGCCCACCAGGTCAACCAGATCCCCAAATCCTGTCAGGCATTCGCATCGCCCCATCAATTCATTAAACCGCGCCAACACCTCCCCGCGCAGTACCGCCCGCACCTCCTCCACGCTGCTCACCCCCGCCGTCTGCCGGTGCGCCGTAAGAAAGTTAAGCAGCTCCTGAAACAGAGTGTTGCTCGGATGCTCCCGCACCAGAAGAAATCCGCCCGCCACCAACCCATCCAGCAACCGCTGGTGCGACACGCTGAAAAACGGCTCCAACACCAGATTGATCCTGCTCCGCCGCGTCAGCGCTTCCAGATCCTCCCCATACTGAACTTTCCCCCGCGCGAATTCCCTGAACTCCTCATGCCTCTCCCATCCCGGCCCATACACCGACAACGTCAGCCCCAAGCGACGCGCGATCCCCGCCGCCCACCGCAATCCCTGCTGCCGATATAGCAAGTTGCTCAACCGATCGAACAGCACATCCACCACCTCCTGCCGTAGCTCCGCGTGGGTGATCCGAATCTCCGTCTCCGCTTCCACCGCCGCCAAAAGATCCGACACTGCTCGCGGCGTCGGTAGCGCCCCTCCACCCTGATACACCTCCAACATCCGCCCCCCCGCCGCCATCACCAATTGCCGCAGCGCCGGCTCCGCCGCATACCGCGGGGCAATCTGCCCCAACATCTCCGCCGGCGCCTCGGACGCCGACGACACATACGCCAGATCATCCCCATCGCTCACCCAGCTCGCCGGCCGCTTTGGCACGCGCGTCAGCTTGCTCAGATCCACGCACTGTCGCCGCGGATACCCATACCGCTCCACGTACATCGCCGGCATCGCCGTCAACACATAGTCCCGAACGCCCACCGCAGCCCCCGCGTCGCGATTCGTCAGGTTCGGCAGGTGATCCTGCACCCAGCACCCAAACGGCAGTTGCGGCGGGTATGCATCCCGCCACTCCGATCGCAAATGATCGATCTGAAACACCAGGTCCGGCTTAAACTCCTCGAGCACGGCCATCAGCTTCGACGCCGTCACCACCTGATGCGCCTTGGGCTCGATGAACACCACCGGCTCCCAGCCGATCTCGCGAAATCCCTCCGCCGCGTCGCGCGTCGAGTATTGCAACACCGATGATTTGCGCGTCGTGATCAGCAGCACGCGCGGCTTTCGCGCCGGCGCTTCCGAAAACACAGCCGCCATCTCCTCCCCGCTCACCGTCGCGTAATGCGCCCACACCCCCGCGCGAGCCCGCTGATAATCCGCGAATACCTCCTCCAAAAGCCTCCGCAGCGCCGCCCCCATCGCCGCCGCCTTCGGGCTCTGGCTCACCTCAAACACCGGCGTCGCATTAAACAAATCCCCCAACAGGCACTCCCGCGCCGCCTCCACATATCCCTGTCCAATGAACCACTGAAACCGCTCCTGCTCGATCGGCCCCGCCTCCCCCGAGTAATCGTGGATCGTCATACACGCCAGCACCGCCTGCGCGTCCGGCTCAAACAGATACACCGCCTGCTGCCGATCAAACGCCACCTTCGGCGCATGCATCGCACAGCTCTTCACCAGGTACCCATCCCCCACCCCCAGCATCGCCATCGGATTGCCCGCCTGATATTGCTTCTTGATCGCCGCGAAGACCGTCGATAGCGCCGCCACCGGCTCGTTCCCCGGCGACATCGACTGCGGCTCTCCCTGCTCCGGCTGAAAAAAAATCGTCGGGTGCCCCGTCTTCGCCACCCCAACCGAATATCGCCCCGCCTCCCTCGCCTCCACGAGCGCCCGATACACCGCCGGCCGGCACCGCTGCATCGCCGCCTGATTCCGGCTCACGTTCAATTGAAACGACTCCGCGCCGCTTAGATCCCCCAGCCGCGCCAGCAGCCCCGCCGCCTCCGCCCATCGCCCCGTCGCCATGCTCTGCTGCACCGCCGCCAATACCGCCGCACGCGCCTCCATCTCTCCGATCGTCGCGCCGTCTGCCATGGAAGGATTATCGGACGCGCGGCCTCCTTTCGTTCACTGCAACCTTCCCTTCAAGTTCCACCGCGCCAACGCCCGATAACCAGCCCATGCCGCCCCCCACGCCGCAGCGCGCCACAACCAAAATCTGCTCCCTTGACCGCCTCCTCCGACTCCGCGCTAAAGCTCGCGAAGCCGGCCGAACCGTCGTCCACTGCCACGGCTGTTTCGACGTCGTCCACCCCGGCCACATCCACCACCTCCAGCTCGCCCGGACCTTCGGCGACCTTCTGATCGTCACCCTCAGCGGCGACACCCAGGTCAATAAGGGCGTCAACCGCCCCCTCATCCCCGAAGACCTCCGCGCCGCCAGCCTCGCCGCACTCGAGTGCGGCGATCTCGTCTACGTCAACCCCAACCCAACCGCGGTCGAGCTCCTCGACTCGCTCAAGCCCGACGTTTACGTCAAGGGCAAAGAGTACGAGCACAATCGCGACCCGCGCTTCCTCGCCGAGCGCCAGGTCGTCACCCAGCACGGCGGCCGCGTCGTCTGCTCCAGCGGCGACGTCATCTTCTCCTCCACCGCCCTCATCGGCCAACTCGACGCCGGCGACCCCCTCCAGCGCGAAAAAGTCCGCCGCCTTCGCGAGCGCCACGGCCTCACCGACCTCGCCCTCCACCAGCTCGTCGCCCGTTTTCGCGACCAGCGCGTCATCGTCGTCGGCGACTACATCCTCGACCGCTACCACCACTGCGAAACCACCGGCATCGCCGGCGAAAGCCCCATGATGTCCCTCCGCGCCCTCGCCGAGCAGGACTACGACGGAGGCGCGGCCGTCGTCGCCCTCCACCTCGCCGGGCTTGGAGCGAGCCCCACGCTCATCACTTCCCTCGCCGATCCCGCCTCCGGTCCCGAGCGCCTTCGCCTCGCCGCCGCCGGCGTCGATGTCATCGCCCTTCCGCGCAATCGCCCCAACGTCACCAAGCACCGCTTCCTCGTCGAACAAACCAAAATGTTCAAACTCGATGACGGCGCCGCCGCCCCCATCGACTCCCGCGCCGAACAAACCCTCGCCGGCTGGATCCTCGACGCCGCCCGCGGCGCCGCCGCCATCGTCTTCGCCGACTTCGGCTACGGCCTCATCACCGCCGGCCTCCTCGATCGCATCCTCCCCTCCCTCCGCAGCACCGTCCCCGTGATCTCCGCCGACGTCAGCGGCCGCCAGTCCAACCTCCTCCGCTTCAAGGATGTCGATCTGCTCTGCCCCACCGAGCGTGAAGTCCGCGAAACCCTCCACGATTTCTCCAGCAGCCTCCCCGCCGCCGTCTGGAATCTCCTCCAATCCACCAGCGCCCGCAGCGCCATCGTCACCCTCGGCAAGCAAGGCCTCATGACCTTCGCCCGCGCGCCAGGCGAAACCGCCGGCCGCCTTCAAAGCGATTACCTCCCCGCCCTCGCCTCCCACGCCGTCGACCCCCTCGGCTGCGGCGACGCACTCTTAGCCACCGCCACCCTCGCCCTCGCCTCCGCCGCCCCTCTTCCCGCCGCCGCCCTGCTCGGCTCCCTCGCCGCCGCCACCCACGTCCAAACCCCCGGCACCCTCCCCCTCTCCGCCGATCAGCGTCTCGATCGCCTCGCC
>JBBRIN010000366.1:0-4836 GCA_038221115.1 Tepidisphaerales bacterium | reverse complement strand
CGCCGCCGCCCGTGGGTCGACAGGTATACGCGTTTCACCTTGGGGAGGATGATTTCGTCAAGTCGCTGGCGCCGGCGCGCACGTTTGTTTTCGAGCATGAAGTTCAGGAGTTGCGGAACCGGGGATTTGGCAAGCACCTGTCGGCGAAGGATTTCCTGGTCATCGCGCCGGATGGGCCAGTGGAGAATGCCTTTCGGTTCGCCGATGAATGCGCGCGGCACAAGGTGCTCGACCTGATTGGCGACCTGTATCTGCTCGGGCGCCCGCTCCGGGGGCGCATCGTGGCCCATAAGTCAGGGCATGCCCTGAACCACCTGCTCGTCCGCCGGCTGCTTGAGTATCAGGAGGGGGCCGATCGCGAATCGCTTGTCCACCGCGAATGTGCGCTGGATATACGGCGCATCCAGCGAATTCTTCCGCACCGCTATCCGATGCTCCTGGTCGACCGCGTCCTGGAAATCCAAGGCGATCAGAAGGCGATCGGGATCAAGAACGTCACGTTTAACGATGTTTTCTTCCAGGGACACTACCCGGGCACGCCCATCATGCCGGGCGTTCTCATCGTCGAGGCAATGGCGCAGCTTGGCGGCCTGCTGCTCAGTCAGAAGCTCGAACACACCGGAAAGCTTGCTGTCCTACTGAGCATGGATAAGGTCAAGATGCGCAATCCGGTCGTTCCGGGTGACCAGTTGATCCTGGAAGCTCAGACGGTACGGGTGAAGAGCCGCACGGGTCACGTTCGCTGCAAGGCCTTTGTACACGACAAGCTCGCCTGCGAGGCGGATATCAAGTTCATGTTGGTGGACGCAGAACCGGTATAATGAGGGTCCAGGGTTCAGGGTTCAGTATTGGACCCGCTGAACCCTGAACCCTGAACCCTATGCCCCAGATTTCGCCCCTAGCTCTCGTTGATCCCAAGGCCCGACTCGCGGACGACGTTGAGATTGGGCCGTTCTGCACCGTCGGGGCCGACGTCGCCATCGACGCGGGGACGCGCCTGATCAGCCATGTCGTGGTGATGGGCCGCACGACGCTGGGCAAGAACAACCTCTGCTACCCGAACGTCGTGCTGGGCGGGGCGCCTCAGGATCGCAAGTACCGCGGGGCATCGACGAGCCTGGCGATTGGCGACAACAATCTGTTCCGGGAGAGCGCCACGGCCCACGTTGGCACCGAGAAAGGGGGCGGCGTCACGCGCATCGGGGACAACAACTTCTTCATGGTCAATTCACACGCCGGACACGACGTGCAGGTCGGCCATGGGTGCCTCTTTGCGAACAACGTCATGCTGGGCGGTCATGTCATCGTCGGCGACAACGTCAACATGATGGGCGGCGCCGCGGTGCACCATTTGGTGACGATCGGCGAGTTCGCGTGGATCGGCGGCTACTCCCGCATCCACCACGACGCGCCGCCGTTTTGCAAAATCGATGGCCCGGACATCATCCGCACGCTCAACGTGGTCGGTCTCCGCCGGGCAGGCTTCGCAGACGATGACATCGATGCCCTTGAGGACGCGCACCGGCAACTGTTCAGCCGGGATAAACCGCTCGCGGTCGCGATGGCGCAGTTTGACTGCTCGAACGGCATCAACCCGCTGGTCCGACGGCTCATCGAGTTTCTCGACCGCCGCACCCACGCCCGCCATGGCCGCTATCAGGAATCCGCCCGCGCCGCCAAATAGAACTCGCGCAACCCGTCCCAAATTCAAAAGGCGACAGCAAGCGGTCGCCGATGCCCGTTTGGGGTATAACAGCGCAACCCCCGTGCGGTAGGGGAGATTGACCCTATCGGAACGGTTTATTTTATTGGAGATCCAATGAAGTTGGCGCGCGCGATCTTATTTGGGGTTCTCTCCGCACTGCCGTTTGCTGTTTGGACTCATGCCGAAGACGCGCTCAGGGTCGGCCATCGCGTTCTCACGCAGGACAAGGGGCACGCCGTCATCCTGAACGAGAAGGGGGAAGTGGAGTGGGAGGCGCCTTGCAAGGCCACGTCGCACGACATCGCACAACTGGCGAACGGCAACATTCTTTTGCACACGAGCGACACGACGATCGTCGAGATGACGCCGGACAAGAAAGTGGTCTGGAAACATGAGAGCAAGCCGACGGAGGGCCATACCGGAGTGCAGATCCACTCGTTCCAACGGCTGGCGAACGGCAACACCATGGTCAGCGAGTCCGGCAACGCGCGGATCATCGAGGTCGACAAGGATGACAAGATTGTGAAGCAATTTCCGTTGATGGTGGAGCACCCGAGCACGCATAGCGACACGCGGATGGTGCGACAACTTGGGAATGGGCATTATCTGGTCGCCCACGAGAACGACGGCACGGTTCGCGAGTACGACGATGCGGGGCAGGTCGTCTGGAGCTACAAGCTCGACCTGAACGGGCGTCCGGCGTCACCCGGGCACGGGCCGGAGGGGCACGGCGACCATGTGTTTTCGGCTTACCGCCTCGCCGGTGGGAACACGCTGATCGGCGGTGGGAACAACAATCGCGTGCTGGAAGTGACGCCGGATGGGAAAACCGTGTGGTCTGTGGATCAGAAGGAGCTGCCGGGGATCACGCTGGCCTGGGTGACGATGCTCGATGTGCTGCCGAATGGGCACATCGTCATTGGCAATTGCCATGCGGGGCCGGAGAATCCGCAGCTCATCGAGGTGACGCGCGACAAGCAGGTGGTGTGGACGCTGAAGGACATGAAGAACCTGGGTAACACGACGGTGGCGCATCAACTGCTCGATGTGTCGCCGGCTGCCCATTAAAGAACCACCAACAATCCGGTGTACCCGAACGTTCATCAGTCGGAGATTATCAATGAATTCACGAAAACTGCTGGCGGTGGTCATTGGATTGGTCGTCTCGATCAGCGCCCCGGCGCGGGCCGCGGACGCGCTGCGGGCGCGGCCGAACGTGTTGTTCATCGCCATCGACGATCTGCGCGACTGGGTGGGGTATCTGGGACACAACCCGCAAACCAAGACGCCGAACATCGACAAGCTGGCGGCGCGGGGCATGGCGTTCACGCGAAGCTATTGCGCCGCTCCCGTCTGCAATCCATCGCGCGCGGCGCTCATGTCAGGCCTGCTTCCCAGCACGTCCGGCGTGTATGAGAACAACAACGACTGGCGCACCGTCATCCCTGAGAACCTCTGCATGACGACTGCGTTTCGTTCGGCCGGCTACACGGTGCTCGGCGCCGGAAAGATTTACCACGAAGCGTACGCCCGGCGGAGCGAGTGGGACGATTACATGGCCAAGGAAGGCGGCGGCCCGCCGGGCAAGACGATTCACGATGACAGTGTCGGCGGCATTCGCTTCGGCCCGGCCGATTGCCAGGACAACGAGCTGGCGGATTATCACATCGCCGACTGGTGCATCGAGCAGCTTGGCAAGCCGCACGACAAGCCGATGTTCCTCGCGTGCGGTTTGCATAAGCCCCACATGCCCTGGTTCGTTCCGCGCAAGTACTTCGACATGTTCCCGCTGGAAACGATCCAGCTCCCGCCGCACATCGACAATGACCTGGACGACGTGCCACCGGCCGGCATCAAGATGGCCAAGCCGCAGGGAGATCACGCGAAGATTATTGCGGCCAACAAATGGAAGAACGCCGTTCAGGCATATCTGGCGGCGACGGCATACACGGATATGAACGTGGGCCGCGTGCTCGATGCGCTGGACAAGTCGGCGTACAAAAACAACACCATCATCTGCTTTTGGTGCGATCATGGGTGGCACCTGGGTGAAAAGCAGCACTGGCGGAAATTCGCTCTTTGGGAAGAAGCGACGCGCTCGCCGGTCCTGTGGGTGGTGCCGGGCGTGACCAAGCCGGGGTCGGTCTGCGAGCGCACCGTCGATCACATGGCGCTCTACCCGACGCTTTGCGACCTGTGCGGCATTCCGATCCCGAAGCACGTTCAGGGGAAAAGCATCCGCGCGCTGTTGACCGATCCAAAAGCCGAGTGGAACAAACCGGCGCTGACCACCCACCTGTTCAACAACCACGGCGTTCGGGATGAGCGGTGGCGCTACATCCGGTACGCCAACGGCGACGAAGAGCTGTACGATCACGACAACGACCCCAACGAGTGGACGAACCTGGCGAAGAAGAGCGAGTTCGGGGAGATCAAGACGAAGCTGGCGCTGGTGCTGCCGAAGGAGAATCACCCCGACATCGGCGGGAAGCGGGCCGCCGGGGCGGAAGAGAAGTAAACCGGCACAACGAGCGCCCAATTCATCCAAGTGCTTTTAGTTGACGAGCCACACGCTGCTCGTTGATGTGGGCCATCAACTTATCATCGCTTTGAAGAAAACCGACGAGCGTGCCCGTGGTGATGCCCAGGAGGCGGGCTGAATTGGAAACGCTCCAAGTGCAGGCGGCGCAGGCGTCGAGAACGAGCCCCATGGCGGGCCAATAATTGGCGCTGCGCGGGCCGACGTTCAGGCGGGTCTTGGCGAGCGGGAGGAACCACTCGGGCGGCGTAAAGGCGTCGGCGTCGATCGTTTCGCGGAGGGTCAGGGTCATGCGGTGGCGCAGGCGATAGAGCGCGGCGGCGCGGTTTTGCTTCTGCGAGCGGCGCTCGGCGGCCGTGGCGGTGATGCCGGTGGGCTCGTGAATCACCCGGACGGCGCTGCTGGTTTTGTTTCGCTTTTGTCCACCGGGGCCGGGGCCGCGGAACACTTCCCAACGGCAGCGGCGCAGCAACTCCTCGTCACTGCAGGAGCGAAGTTCCGATGCGCGGGGCGACGGTGAATTCATGTTTCCGCTCCACCCCGACGCTCGGAGACGAATCTGATCCGGTGCAAACGATGGCGTGAGCTTGCG
>JBBRIN010000365.1:0-4837 GCA_038221115.1 Tepidisphaerales bacterium | reverse complement strand
GTCTCCCTTTCCCCAACCCAGCTTTATGCCCCCCCCGATGATGATGCCGCCCATCGCCCCGTGGGGCCCACCTCCGCCGCGCCGCGGATGGTTCAAGACCGTCTTCATCATCCTCCTCTGCCTTGGCTTGCTCCTTTCGCTCCTCATGAACTTCGCCCTCGTCGCCAGCTCCATCGGCGGACGCCCCACGCTCCATACCGTCATCCAGGCCGGCGACTCCTCCCAAGTCATCGCCGTCATCCCCGTCAACGGCTTCATCGGCGCGGAGTCCGCCGCCCAATTCTCCAAGTTTTTCGATCAGATCGACAAAGATTCCAACGTCAAAGCCGTTGTCCTCCGTGTGGAGACCCCCGGCGGATCCGTCGCCTCGTCCGACCAAATGTACCATCGGCTCGACCGCTTCAAGACCGACCACTCCCATATTCCCGTCATCGTCTCCATGGGCGGCCTCGCCACCCGCGGCGGCTATTACATCTCCGCCCGCGCCGACCACATCATCGCCGAGCCCACCACCTGGACCGGCAACATCGGCGTCATCGCCCCCCTCTACAACGTCAGCGAGCTCGCCAGCAAATGGGGCGTCAAGGAAACGACCATCACCGCTCCCCCCAACGGCTACAAAAATGCCGCCTCCCCTTTCGCGCCGGTCACCGAAGCCGACAAAGCATACCTCCAGGGACTCATTGACGCCGCCTATAAGCGCTTCACGACAGTCGTCAAAACCGGCCGCGGCGCCGCCCTCAAAGAGCCCATCGAGCAACTCGCCGATGGCCGCGTCTTCGGCGCCGACGATGCCCTGTCTACCGGCCTCGTCGATCAGATCGGCTATCGCGACGACGCCTTCGCCTATGCCTCAAAGGGTCTGACCAACCCCCGGATCATCCTGTTTCACGAGCCGCCCACTCTGCTCGACGTGCTGGGCGTGACGCGGGATTCTTCTTTTTCAGCTAAAAGCAGTGCCCAACCCGGTGTCTCAGTCAACGGCGTGAACCTGAACGTAGACCTCAACGCCGCGCTTCGAGAGCTGGCCACGCCGCGGATCATGTATCTCTGGCAAGGCCAATAAGCGCGCGATTTGATTTCATTACACCCAGGCCGAACAGCGAGGACGTACATGGCGACGGGAAACCATCAGGGGCACAAGATAAGCTTAAAGTCGTCGCTGGCCGCCTGCTTTTCGGCAGCGCTCGCCATCACCCCCGCGCTCCACGTCCACGCGCTGGCGGACAATCCCAAAAAGCCCCCGGAGATGATGAAGCCGGAGGAGATGAAGAAGGAGTCCCCCAAGCCCGCCGAAACGACCAAGCCCGCGACCAAGCCAACCTCATCTCCCGCCCCCGCCGCGCGCAGGCCGGGTGGCCCAAAGCTCCCCCAATTCCCGCCCGGCTCCCCCGAGCAGGTCGAGCAGGCCATCGACGCCGGTAAGCGCCACCTCTATAACCTCCAGAGGGCTGACGGCAGTTGGGAAAGGGTCACATCCCCCAACGTCGATGGCGGCCCCGCCTCCGTCGAAGGCGCGCAATGGGGCGGCCTCACCGCCATCGCCACCTACGCCTTGCTTGCCTCCGGTGAAAACCCCCAATCCACCCACATGAAGGCCGCTATCGATTGGCTCGCCAAAGCCGAAATCACCGGCACCTATGCCCTGGGCCTTCGCGCACAAGTCTGGGGCTTCCTCCCCGCCGACGACGCCAAGACCCTCTGCGAGAAAGACGCCAAGTTGCTCCTCGCTGCATTAAAGGGACGCGGCGACGCCAAGGGCTTCTATCACTATACCATCAGCGGCGAGCAAAGCTACGACCACAGTTGCAGCCAGTATGGAGTCCTGGGCATCTGGGCCTGCGCCGAAGCCGGCTTCGAAGTGCCCCCCCTCTATTGGCAGATGGTCGAGCAAGCCTGGCTCCGCGACCAGGATCCGAAGACCGGCGGTTGGTCCTACAACAAAAGGACCAACGAAGAGCGCGGCGTCACCCCCGCCATGACCGCCGCCGGCGTCGCCACCCTCTTCATCACCCAGGACTACGTCCACGGCATGGAAGGCATCGACTGCAAGGGCAACGTCACCAACGCCAACATCGACGCCGGCATCAAGTACATGGCTGCTCAGATTCCCAACCTCGGGGCAAATTTTTATACGTGGTACGGCGTCGAGCGCATCGGCGTCGCCAGCGGCTACAAATATTTCGGCAGCGTTGATTGGTATCAGACCGGCGCCAAAATCATCGCCCCACATCTCGTCGGACAAGCCGAAAAAAAGGCTGACATCAGCGACTCGATCCCCAACACCGCCTTCTCGCTCCTGTTTCTCAATCGCGGCCGCGCGCCCGTGGCGATCAACAAGCTCAATTACGAAATCGACTTCACTGCCGGCGGCACCCGCCGCGTTGAAAAGGACAAGCCCACCGTCACCTTCTGGAACGAGCGCCCGCGCGACATCGCCAACCTGGTGAAGTACCTCAGTCACGAAAGCGAGCAGTTCCTGAACTGGCAGGTCGTCAACCTCCAGGCCAACGCCGACGCCCTGCACGATGCGCCGATCCTCTACATCGCCGGCAGCCAATCGATGGATCTTAAGAAAGAGGACGAGGAAAAGCTCCGCCACTACGTCGAGCAGGGTGGGCTCATCGTCTGCAACGCGGATTGCAGCAAGCCAGAGTTCACCAACACCGTCATGCGCAACATGGGCGCGAAACCCAGCCTCGCAGCGCGCCTCTTCCCCGGCTACGAAGTGCGCAAGCTGCCCGACTCGCACGTCATTTACAACAATCAGAACTTTCAGCGCAAGGATTGGAAGGACTTCGTCGAGATTCACGCTGTTGGAAACGGCGCCCGCGAGTTCATGCTGGTGTTCCCCACCGGCGACCCCGCCAAATACTGGCAGACGCGCACCATCAACGGCCGCGAGGCCTGGCACCAGGTGATGATGGACGTGTTCACCTACGCGAACGGCAAGGAGACCCCGCGCTACAAGGGACTAACCTACATCGTCAATCCCAGCCGCGCCATCAAGGCCGAGCGGGTGATGAAGGTCGCCCGCCTCGAGTACGCCGGCCAGTGGGATCCCGAACCGGGCGGGTGGCGCCGCATGGCCGCCATCCTCCACAACCAGAACAAGCTCGATCTTCAGGTCGACCCGGTCAAGCTCGGTGCCGGCAACCTCGACGCCTATAGGGTCGCCCATCTGACCGGCACCCAGAAATTCCAACTGACCGACCCGCAGCGCAAGGAACTGAAGTCCTTCGCCAGCGCCGGCGGCCTGCTGATCATCGACGCAGCCGGCGGGAACGGCGACTTCTCCAGCTCCGCCGAAGCCGAGCTTCACGAGATCTACGGGGACTCCGCCAGCGATGCCGCCTCACCCCTGAAGACCGACGCGCTCGTCTACTCCGCCGCAAATAAGATCGCCGACGTCACCTATCGCCAGTTCGCCATTCGCACCCTGCTCCGCAATTCCAAGGCGCCGCGGCTCCGTGCGATCCTCAAGGGCGGCAAGCCGCTGGCGTATTACAGCCCCGAAGATCTCAGCGTCGGCATGGTGGGCCAGGAGATCGACGGCATTTACGGATACAGCCCCGCCAGCGCCACGGGAATCATGCAGAACATCCTCGTTCAGGCGAGCGCCACGCGCTCGACCCCCGGCGCGCTGACGCTGCCACCGCAATCGACGCGCCCCGACGACGTCAAAAAGCCCGCCGCGCCGCCGAAGGAAAAGCCCAAGAAGCCGAAATAGTCTCGCGCTCTGGCCGCCGCCCCGTCGCGAGCAACGTCGCGCGGGCCGCCTAGTAAACACAACATGTTGCTCACCGCCCGCCCCCGCTTCATCTGGGCGCTGCTCCTCGGCAGCGCGATCATCTCTTCCGCCTCGCTCGCCGACGGCGCCAAGGATAATCTGCCCGACAAGGTCCGCCCCGTCCCGCCGCCCGGCGTCGAAGTCCCCGCCGCCGACCGCGCCGAGCTCGAAGCCGGCGTCGCCAAGCTCGGCAACGATATCGACGCCCTGCGAATCTCACTAAAAGACCGGCCGAAGCTCCTCGCCCTCCTGCCCGATGTGCAGATCTATCACAATGCCGTCCGGTACGCACTGAAGTACAACGAGTTCCTCGCCTCCAAACCAAATCAAGCGAAGCAGGAGTTTGACTCCGCGCGTAGGGCCCTTCGCGACGGCGCACAAAGAGCCTCGGACCTCCGCGACGGCAAAGCTCCCTGGCTGAACGTCAGCGCCGCGCGGGGCTACGTCTCCAAGATCGACGGCTCCGTCCAGCCATACCGCCTCAACATCCCCGCGTCCTTCAAGCCAGGCGCCGCCATCGGCCGAAAGTACCGCCTCGACTTCAGCGAGCACGGCCGCAACGAACCCCTCACCGAGCTTCACTTCATCAGCACGCCCCCGGGAAAGGACCACACTATCGGCGGCGCAGCCGAAAAATTCGTCGTCGAGCTCTATGGCCGCTACTGCAACGCCAACAAATTCGCCGGCGAGATCGATCTTCTCGAAGCCCGCGACGCCGTGATGAAGGAATACCCGATCGATGAGAACCGCCAGCTCAACATCGGCTTCTCCATGGGCGGTGCGGCCTGCTGGCAGTTCGCCGTCCATTACACCGATCTCTTCGCCGCCAACTCCCCCGGCGCCGGCTTTGCCGAAACGCGCGAGTTCCTGCACAACTTTCAGAACGAGTCGGTGAAGCCGACCTGGTACGAGCAGAAGCTCTGGCGCCTCTACGACTGCACCGATTACGCCGTCAATCTGTTCAACGGCCCGACCGTCGCCTACTCCGGAGAGCTCGACGGCCAAAAACAGTCCGCCGACATCATGGAGAAGTACGCCGCCGAAGAG
>JBBRIN010000364.1:0-4842 GCA_038221115.1 Tepidisphaerales bacterium | reverse complement strand
AGGTGACGAACAGGATCACGGCCGTCAGAAACAGGATGGCGATCGTGAAAGTTTTGCGATCCATGGTATTCCTCGTCTGTGGTCGAATTGATTCAGGGGGCGGTCGGGCGATCCAGCGGCAGGTTTAGCGGCCGCCCTTGGTTGCGCCGAAAACTTTTTCCAAGTCGATCGGCCGCATGGCTTCGACGCGGGACGGCGCCGCGGCGCTGTTCACCGAGATCGCGGTGAGCTTTTGGCCGCGGGTATCGACGAGGAAGACGACGCCGTTGCTGAAACCGGCCAGTTGGCCGGGAACGGCGAGCACGTCGCCGACCTGGGCAGCGGCGGCACGCGCCTGATTGTCGGGTGTGTGCCGGAAGACCAGCACCATGGCGAGCAGCGCGTTTACGGCGATCAGGGCCCAAACGGCAATGGTTTTTGCCCGGGAGGCGTTTTTGTTCACAGAGGTCATCGTGGCTCCTTTCGGCGGGGATATTCTGCGCGCCGGCCGCCGACGAGTCGGGAGGCAATCGGGCGCGAATCGATGGCTGAAGATTCGAAAGCGTTTAATCCAGGTGCGAGCGCTTGGCATTCATGAACATCACGCCGGCGGTGAGGCCCGTGAGCAGGAAGAACAGGACCATGGTCCCGCCGGTGCCGCCTTCAAGGGTGACGGCATTGGCGTAGCCTTCGAGCCGGGCGTCGGGCTCGGCCTTTTCATTGTCCGCCGGGCCGGCGGATACGGGACAGGCGGCGCCGAGCATCAGGGCGAGGGCAAGGATGGCGGCTCGGGGTCGCAATGTTTGCAGCATCGTGGCCATATGGCGTTTCATCATAACCAGCTTTCGAGCGGGCGGGCAAGCGACCGAAAATCTTCAGCCGGGAGGGCGACGGTTTCCCACTTGACGGAGCGGCGGCGCATGTGGTCGCGATACTCGGCCAGATCGATCCCCATGATCAGGTACCAGCGGTCGCGAAACTCGAACATGCCGGCGTCGGGCGACAGGGGCGCGTCGACCCAGTAGACGAAGGTGAGCACGGCGCGGAAGCCGTCGCCGAAGACCTGCTCCCATTGGAGGAGGTCTTCCACGTCGCGCTGGGTGGTCCACGATTCGAAACCGCTTCGGGATGAGCGATTGCGGCAGGACCGGCCTTTTACGTCCACCAGCAGGTTGGGGCCGTTCTTGCTGTAGACGACGAAGTCGAAGCTTTTGAGCTTGGCATTGGCGAAGAGGGCCTTTTTGGCTTCGTCGACGGCGACGTAGGGGACGCCGCGGTGGCGGAGGAACGCCTCGAACGCCGCTTCATAATGCACTGAGCGATCCGCCATCGATCTCCCCTTACCGTGGGCTTCGGGCACCTTTCAACCGCGCAGCAAGGGAAGCGGGACTCCCCTGCTTTTTCCGTTTCCGTTGCTCATCCCCAGGGGCGCGGACTCCAGGAGCGTGTTGGTCAATTTTCGGGATAGTTGCTTGAGATCGGGCCGGGCCTTACGGCGGCGGGCGACGGTTGATTTGCTCTTGTCGGCGGACCGGCGTTTCTTGAGGCGCGCCTCGGCGAGTTTTTGGCGGCCGTACTGCTCCAACTGGTCGGCGCTGGTGAAGAGCATCTCGAAGTCGTAGTCGCCGCCGTGGTAGTCGCAGTTTTCGGTGGAGTAGGCGCGGCAGATCTTGGGGCGCGTGTCGTAGATCCCGCAGCGGTTGTCGGGCTGGAGCTGCTTGCAGCGGTTGGCGATGCCGATGTACCACTGGCCGGCATCGACGAAGATGGTCACGTTCTCGTGCAGGAGGTACCAGCGGATGTTGTCGAAGTCGTGGGCACAGGTGGGGTTGTCGATGGGGAGCGCGAAATATCGACAGCACAGGCCGGAGCATTGATTGCACAGACAGGTTGTTGCTTTACCGTTGCCGTTACTCATGGACGACCTCAAGGCGAAATCGGGCGGACGGGCGGATTGTAAATGGGTGGGCCGCCGCTGCCAAACTTTGCAGGAGCTGAGGGTTTCCGGTCCAATTCGCTTGATGCGGATCATTGCCGGGGAGCATCGGGGGCGACGGCTGCTGGGGCCGGAGGGGGAGACCACGCGGCCGATCACCGATCGGGTCAAACAGTCGCTGTTTGATATCCTCGCGCCGGTCATGCCTGGCGCGACGGTGTATGACTGCTTCGCCGGGACGGGGTCGATGGGGTTGGAGTGCCTCAGCCGCGGAGCTCAGGAGGCGGTGTTCTTTGAGGTGGATCGCTCGGCGCTGAGGTTGCTTCGTCAGAATATCGATGCGTTGAAGGTTTCGGATCGTTCGCGCGTTGTCTCGTCGGACCTATTCGGCTTCTTTGGCACCGGGACTACGGTTCCACAGGCTGACCTGGTCTTTCTGGACCCCCCCTACCGTTTTTGGAACGAGCGGGCGGATGCGTTGCGAAAGCTGGCTGAGGAGCTTGCGGGGCAACTGAAGCCGGGAGGGCAGATCATCTTTCGGCACGATGCGGCGGATCGGCTGGAGTTGCCATCGCTGGAGCGCGATCAAGAACGTACTTACGGCGGCATGACGATTGAGTTTTTCCGCGGGGCTCATGGGACGTCGGAGTTATAGAGGGCGTTGTCTTTTGAGAGGAAGCCGGTGGTGGCGGTCAGCTTGGGCATGTCGGCGGCGACGGTCTGATCGTAGCGGTCGGCGAGGGTTTCGGCGTGGCCGTCGCAGAAGGCGACGTTGCTCTTGGAGCGATGGCGGAAGCCCTGGGTGCCGGGGTAGCGGGCGATGCCGGGGGCGTCGCCGGGGCTGGGGAAGGGGGAGCGCATGAATTTATTGGCACCGTTGCTCCATTCGCCGTCGCCGAACAGGGCGCAGCGAGAGGGGTAGCGGATCTGGCTGGCTTTGGCGGGGGCTTCGATGGTTTCGTTTTCGCCGTGGCCAATGTAGCTGGTGTTGTAGTTGTAGCCGGTGAAGGGGTCGGCGGCGGTGTTGGATTTGCCTTCGAAGGTCGGGCATTGCTGCACTTTGGCGCTGGAATCGCCGAGCCAGAGGAGGCCGGGCTCGACTTTTACCGCGCCGGTGCTCAAGTCGCGGGTCGAGATGAAATCCCAGCTATATGTGATGCGCAGGCCCGGAAGCGTCTGGGAATATTGCGCGCTGGGGTACGAGCCGCGGTATTGGCCGCAGTAGGCCTGGGCGGCGATGGCCAACTGCCGGAGGTTGCTGAGGCAGGCGACGGTGCGGGCGTTCTGGCGGGCGACGCTGAGCGCTGGCAGCAGGATCGCCATCAGCACGGCCATGATGCCGATGACGACGAGCAGCTCGATGAGGGTGAAGGCGTTGCGCTTCATGGGTTGCGTTCAGCGCCGGCGGCGATGGATGAAGATCATAGCGGCAGCGGCGATGAATAAGCCGGTGGCAGGCTCGGGGACGACGGCGAAATCGGGGGATGTCGATTGGGCCTGGCGCCAGACCCAGCCCTCATACGAGCCATCGGTGAGGGTGCGGGAGCTGAAGCCGGGGCCGAGGGCCCAGGTATTGCCATCGCCGACCCAATAGCTCCAGAAGTGGGTGCCGAGCGCGCCGTCGCCGGTATCGACGTAGCCGCCGTAGTCGATGGAGGTGCGGAAATCGCCGAAGCTGAAGTGCTTGAAGCCGAAGCGCAGGTCGGTGTTGGCGGCGAGGAGGTTCATGGCGTCTTCACCGGTGATGGAGCCGTTGTAGTGGACGGCGAAGTCGTAGCTTTGGGGGCCGAAGTCGACGATGACGTGGCTGGTGTTGACGCCGACGCCGACGTCTTCGGAGATGACGCGGCTGGTCGCGGTGAGGGTGTTGACGGCGCCGAGTCCGCCGATGGCGTCGACGACCATGCGCTCGCCGGGGATGTCGGCGACGGCGAAGCGGACGTAGTTGACGGAGTACATGGGGGTGCCGCGCAGGTCGAGCCAGGTGCCGCCGGCGGAGTTGTTGAGGGTGGTCTTGACCTGAGAGTAGTTCTGGCCGTTGAAGCTGGCGAGGTTGCCGAGGAAGGGTTTGGACTGGCTGGAGTGGGTCACGCCCAGCGCCTGGAAGAATCCGCTGATGGGCTGGTCGGTGTAGTAGTTGGTGGGGTTGGTGAAGGTGATGGGGGCGCCGCCATTCAGCGCGGCGAAGTTTACTCCATCCTGGCTGATGCTGACGACGGCGCGGGAGGAGCCGAAGCCGGTGGCGGGGTTGTCGGCCTGACCGACGCCGTTGGAGATATCGATGAGGCCGGGGTTGGCGTAGATGCCGAGGTTGATGCCGTTGGTGGGGATGGGGCGGGAAAGATGGACGGTGAGGCCGCCGGCGCGTCCGGCGATGACGATGTCGTTGGGTGAGACGGCGGGATTGAAGGGGTTGAGGCCGCCGAAGGTGGTGTCGCCGTTGAGATTGCCGGTGGCGACATTGGGGTTTTGGAAATTGGCGGTGGCATCGCCGGGGGAGTAGTCGCTGACGTCCAGGCCGGTGACGGGGATGGCGAGGGAGCGGAGGGTGAAAAACGCGGCGGCGAGGCCGATGAAGAAACGTGGCATGACGATGCTCCTTGTGCCGAATCGCGCGGCACGGGTGGGAAACGAAAAAACCCTCGGCCTCGCGGATGCGGGGAGGCCGAGGGTTCATGAGCATCGGAGCGGGCTAACGGCGGATGACGTCCAAAGACGACGAGCGCGGCCCGCGGGGTTGCTGAATGAGCCCGGCCGTCCCGTTCGCGAGGACGATCCGAACCCGCCGGGCCACACGGCACGGCGGGGGAAACCCTTCGGGCAGGTCTTCTGGCTCAGGACCGGTCGCCGGGCCGCCTTCCCACCGGGGCATCAGGTGATGCGGCCGGCAGTGGCTTCGTGGTCTGGGACAAAAAATGGTCCTTTAC
>JBBRIN010000363.1:0-4845 GCA_038221115.1 Tepidisphaerales bacterium | reverse complement strand
GAGGACGCGGGCAAGCTGCACGCAGCGGGGGCGCATGTAGTCGATGTAGGCTGCCGTGGAGGCGTGGCGGTCTTCGAAGGCGCGCTTTTCCTTCGTCTCGCCCCAGAAGACTTCGTAATTGCGGTTGCTGTTAAAGGGGGGGTCGATGTAGATCAGGTCGATGCAGGCATCGGGCAGCTTGGCGAGTTGTTCGAGGTTGTCGCCGCAGTAGACGACGCGGGTGTCGAGCAGCGCGGACGGTTTCCCGACGCGGGGTGCGGATGGAATGGTGTGTGACGCCGGTTTGCCGCTCTTTCCCTTCTTCGCCATGGACGGAGAATAGTCACCGAAGGGATGCGGAGCAACGTGGCGCGAGAGGTGGGCGCGGCCCATCCGCGTTCATCCATCGCCGACAATTTTACGATGTGGGATGCTGCGAGCGTTCAGTCGGCGGTCTTCCGCTTTTTCCAGACGAACATCCCAAGGGCGGGAAGGGCAACGGCGCCCAGGACGATGGTGGCGGGTTCGGGGACGGCTACAGTTACGGGCACGCCCGCGAAGATTCTCAGAGTGTCCGTCGATCCCCCGCTGCCCACCGTGTAATTGTAGATTCCCGTCGTGATGCCCAGGCTGGCAAGCGTCTGAGCCGCGAACGTATCGGTGGCGGAAAGAGCGCTTCCCTGAATGTACGCGGTGGGCAGAATGAAAAAACCTGATGCCCCGGAAAACCCGATCGAATTGCCGATGCTGGAAGTTGCGAACGTGATACTCCCGCCGCCAAAGCTGCTGGGGCCGCTCAGGTTGTACGAGGTGGTCGCCGGCACAACAACGCTTGGGCCAAAGGTGAGGACAGCTGAAGTTGGGGTTACGAAATCACCAACGAAGCCAATAGTGCCGCTCGAAGCCGCGTTGATCGAACCGGAAGCGGTGGCGACGACGTCAGCGCCGACTTGCTGAATCGAGACGATCACGGCTGCCTGAGCCGTTGGGGCCATCGCGGCGATGCCCAAAAGCGAACCCATGACCGTGGCGAGAAACACCCGTATAGAGCGCAAGTGAAGCATGGCGATTTTCTCCCGTTCCTTAAATGCACCCAGCGAGGTGGTTGAGGCCAGTGAGTTTACCAATACCGGTCTGGTGGTCAAGCAAGAAGGCGAAAGCATCAAAGCTTGCCCGTGAACTCTTCGACGGTCAGGCCCATGTCGTGGACGATGCCACGGAGCGTGCCGGGTTTAAGGTCTTTTGAGCCATGCATCGGGATGACGATGCGACGTTTGTCGGACGCGCGGTAGTACACGGCATGGCTGCCGCGCTGGCGATCGACTACAAAACCGATTGACTCAGCGACACGAACGACTTCGCGGGCGCGGGTGGAGGGGAGCTTTGGCATCGTTATGCGGAAACGGCAATGTCGAGCGGCTTGATGAGGATGTCTTCGATGGGAAGCGGTTCGCCGTGGGCTTGCAGGCTTTCGAGATAAAGCGCGATGGCTTCGCGAAGGTTGGCGACGGATTCGTCGAGCGTATCGCCTTCGGAATGACAACCGACGAGCGCGGGGCAGAACGCGTGGTATCCGCCATCGGGTTGAGCTTCAAAGATTGCGGTGTAACGCATGCGGGAAGTATAGCATTGGGTGGAATGGGCCGATACAGGCCACACGCTCAATCATCGTTCACGGCCTGGCTCCCATCCGATGGTCGATACGCGCTGATGGCAACCGCGCAGCACTTGAGCGCCGGCTGATGGCTTAGCGGGTCGGCCGCATCCGTCGTCGCCTCATTGGGTGATGCCCACTTCGCCCATAGATCATTCCAGTGCATCGGCATGAACACCGTCCCCACCGGCACCGTGGCGTCGATCCGGAGCGCGCTCGTGGCATGGCCACGCCGGCTGCGAATCTCAACCCGTTGGCCATTTCGCAACCCGATCGCGGCGGCATCGTCCGGGTGCATCTCTACGAATGGCGCGGGATCTATCTTGTTTAGCTGAGGCACGAGGCCGGTCTTCGTGCGCGTGTGCCATTGATCGGCGACGCGCCCCGTCGTCAAAATCAAGGGAAAGCATTCCTCGGGCGATTCATCCGGCGGCGAGTAAGGCCGGGCGAAGAACCGCGCCCGGCCGTCGGGTGTCGGGAACGCTCCATCCTCATAACGCCGCGCGGCCGATGCGCCCAGCGCCGGGTAAGGCCATTGCTGCGGGCCATTTCGCCGCAACAGCGCGTGTGTCAGTGCGCTCTGGTCATCCGGGCGGCCGGCGGTCACTCGCGCAAACTCATCGAAGATCTGCTCGGCCGAGGTGAAGCCAAGACCCGCGTTGAAGCCCATGTTGTTCGCTACCTGCTTGGCCCACCACCAATCGGGCATGGCATCGCCGGGCGGCGGCACGACCGGCTCCATCAGCGATACGCGCCGCTCGCTGTTGCAGAAGGTGCCGCTCTGCTCGAGGTTCACGGCCGCGGGGAAGAGGATGTCGGCGAACCGCGTCGTCTCCGTCGGGTAGTACGCATCCTGAACGATCACCAGCTCGGCCTTTCGCAGCGCCGCGCGGACGCGGGGAAGGTTGGGCATCGACGCCGCCGGGTTGGTGGCGACGACCCAGAGCGCCTTGATCTGGCCGCGCTCCAGCGCGTCGAACATCCGCACCGCATCGTGTCCTGCCTGTGGCTGAATCGTTCCCGCCGACAAGCCCCACAGTTGCTCCATCTGCCGGCGGTGATCCGCATTGGCGATCTGCCGCTGGCCCGGCAGCAGGTGGCTCATGTAGCCGACGTCGCGCCCGCCCATCGCATTCGGCTGGCCGGTCAGGCTGAACGGACCGCAGCCCGGCTTGCCGATCTGGCCCGTCGCCAGGTGCAGGTTGATCAGGGCGTTGGTCGTGTACGTGCCGGTTACGCTCTGGTTGACGCCCATCGTCCAGAACGAGATGAGCCGGCGCGACTCGCTGAGGATGCGCGCCGCGTACACGATGTGATAGGCGGGGATGCCGCAGATCTGCGCGACGCGGTCGGGCGGGTACTCCGGCAGCATCGCCTCCAACTCCGCCCAGCCCTGCGTGTGGCCGGCGATGAACGCCGGGTCGAGCTTGTGCCACGAACAGATCAGGTAGAGCAGGCCGTTGAGCAACGCCAGATCCGTGCCCGGCCGGATCGGCAGATGAAGCGACGCCGCTTCCGCGGTCGCCGTCTTTCGCGGGTCGACGACGACGCACTCGGCGCGGCCCTTTTCAATTCGCCGCAGGACGCGCTCGAAGGTGACCGGATGACACGCCGCCGCGTTTGAGCCAATGAAGAAGAACGCATCCGCCAGCTCGATGTCCGCGTAGCACGTCGGCGGGCCATCGCTGCCGAGCGAGAGCGTCATCCCGCTGGCGGCGCTGCTCATGCACAGGCGGCTGTTGCTGTCGACGTGATTCGTTCGCAGGCACCCCTTGGCGAACTTGTTGAACAGGTACTGCGCCTCGGTCGTCATCTGGCCCGAAAGATAGAACGCGATCGCCTGCGGGCCGTGCGTCTGGATGATGCGGTCCAGGCGCTCGCCCGCCAGCGCGATGGCCCGATGCGGCGGCACCGCCAACAGCGGCCCGGCGCGATCGCCCTCCCCGCGGATCATCGCGTGACGGAGGCGCGTCGCGGCATCGACCGTCTGCGCCACGCTTCCGCCCTTCTGACAGAGTTTGCCGAAGTTGGCGGGATGATTGGGGTCCCCGCGCACCCTGGTGATCCGCACGCCGTCCCCCCGCGCCAGGATTCCGCACCCCACGCCGCAATAGGGGCACAGTGTTTTTACGTCCCTCATTCGCGGCTGCTTCCGTGGGGAGTGGCCCCTCACCCTAACCCTCTCCCCCGAGTACGATTCGACTGCGCTTACCGCAAGCGGGGGCGAGGGGACAAAATGGTCATCAGTACACGTCGCGCTGATACCGCCCGCCGCGAATCATGGCCGATACGTACGCGTCGGCTTCATCAGCCGTCAGCCCGCCGTGCTCCATCGCGATCTGCCGCAGCGCCTTGTCCACGTCAGAGGCCATTCGCTTCGCGTCTCCGCAGACGTAAAAGTGCGCGCCTTCCTGGAGCCACTGCCACATCTCGGCGCCTTGTTGGAGCATGCGGTGCTGAACGTAGATCTTCTCCTGCTGGTCGCGGGAAAACGCGGTATCCAGCCGCGTGAGCACGCCGTCGTCCCGGTAACGCTGCAACTCGTCGGCATAGAGGAAGTCGCACGATGACTTTTGATCGCCAAACAGCAGCCAGTTGCGGCCCGTCGCCCCGGCAGCGGCGCGCTCCTGAAGGAACGCCCGGAACGGTGCGATGCCAGTGCCCGGCCCGACCATGATGATGGGCTTGTCGCCATCCGGCAGGCCGAACTTGTGCGAGGCATGCACGAACACGCGCACTGCCTGTCCCGGCCGCACGCGGCCCGCGAGAAACGTCGATGCGACCCCGGCGCATTTCCTGCCGACCGAGTTCTTGTACCGCACCGCGCCCACCGTCAGGTGGATCTGGCCCGGGTGAGCTCGTAGCGAGGATGAGATCGAATACAGCCGCGGCGCCAGGGGCGATAACGTCGCGACGAAGTCACCCGATGCGGGCCGCGCTGATGGAAAGCGCCGCAGCAGATCGAGGATTTGCAGGTCCCCCGCGCCGTCCTCGCTATCCCGCAGCGTCTGTAGCTCCGTGCGCTCGCCGGCGTCTCCCGCGCAGCGAGACATGATGTCCAACAGGTCCGGCGTGGGGCGAGTGATCGTGAACTCGCGCAATAGTGCATCGAACAAGCTGATGGGCTGGCCATCCCAGCCCGGCACGTCTTCGGCGCCGGTGGCGCCCAGGGCGTCCAGGATTTGCCCGACAAGGTCCGGACAGTTCTCGGG
>JBBRIN010000362.1:0-4848 GCA_038221115.1 Tepidisphaerales bacterium | reverse complement strand
ACCGACAAGGGAATCGCCGAGCTGACGGGGTTAAAGAGCCTGAAGAAGCTGTACCTCTGGCAAACGAAGGTCACCAACGACGGCGTAGCAAGCCTGAAGAAGGCCAATGCCGAGTTGTACGTGAATCGCGGCGAGGAGCTGGCGATCACCACCAAGCCCGTTGAGCCGGCAAAGCCCGCTGAGGCCAAAGCTGCTGCGAAAAAGGACGCCGCCAAGCCGGATGCGAAGAAGCCCGCAGACGTGAAGCCCGAGGAGAAGAAGCCAGCCGAGAAGCCCGTCGCCGCGGCAACCCTGGAGGCAACGCCAACCGACGCCAAGGCGATCAACACCAAGTGCCCCGTGAGCGGCAAGGATGTCGATCCGGCACACACGCTGGCCTATGGCGGCAAGAACGTCGGCCTGTGCTGCGAGAAGTGCGAGGCCAAATTCACCGCCGATCCGAAGAAATTCATCGACAAAGTGGTGGCGGACGTGAAGTAACCGACACACTGTTAAATTGAAAAGAACGAGAGCCGCCGTGATCGCTCACGGCGGTTTTTGCTTTGACATTTCGAGGCAAGCGAATGACAAAGGAACGGCGGAGTTTCTGTCGCAGAGTGTAAAGCTTCAGAAGGAGATGGCATGAGACGTACTCATTTATCGATGCTCGCGCTCGTCCTTTGCGTGCTTACGCCGGTGGTGGCACTCGCCGGTCTCTATGACGACGACGTCAAAAACCTCAAGTCCGGTGATCTCAACGACCGCGATTACTGGCAGGCCAAGTTCGACATCATGATGCTCGATATGGCGATCAAGCAGCGCCAGCCGGAGGGCAGGATCGGCTTGAATCTCGTCTCGACGATCAAGAATCTCGATGACCTGATTAAGAAATACCCGAACCACGAGGAGCTCAAGAAGTGGAAGGAGCACGCGGCGGAGGTGGAGAAAAAAATTGACCCCAACGCCAGCCGCGGCGAATCATGGAAGCCTGGGTGCCCGTGGGACGAGTCGAATTTCGTCCAATATTGGGTCAACGTTCACGCCGCCAAGTCGGCGTACGACGCCAAGGAGATGGACAAGTCGAAGATGTATTTGTCGAACGTCAAGCAGAACCTCGAGATTCTGTCGCGGCCGGATCGGTTGAAGGATTATCCCGAAGAGCTGCGCAAGTGGTTTGACGAATCGAAGGCACAGGTGGAAAAGCTGGACAAGGATTTGAAGGGGAAGTAGCTGTGACGAGGATATGCCATGAAATTCCCGACACCGATTGCGCACATGACCCGCGACAGCCTGATGCTGGTTGGATTTGTGCTGTTCAGCACGTTCTGCGCCGCGGCGGCAGAGCCTCCAGGCGCCAATCGCCCCAATATCCTGTTCTTCTTCAGCGACGATCACGCCTATCAGGCCATCAGCGCCTACGGTTTCAATCTCAACCAGACGCCGAATCTGGATCGCATTGCCCAGGAAGGGATGCGCTTCAATCGATGCCTGACGACCAACTCCCTCTGCGGGCCAAGCCGCGCCTGCCTGTTGACCGGAAAGTACTCCCATCTGAACGGCTTTTACAACAACTACAACAGCAGGTTTGACGGCAGCCAGCAGACGTTTCCGAAGCTCCTTCAGGCGGCGGGCTATCAGACGGCGATCATCGGCAAGTGGCACCTCGAGACCGACCCGACCGGCTTTGATTTCTGGGAAATCCTCCCGGGGCAGGGCCAGTATTACAACCCGCCAATGATCCGCATGGGCCAACGCATCAAGAAGGAGGGGCATGTCACCGAGGTCACGACCGACGACGCGATGCAATGGCTAAAGACCCAGCGCGATCAGTCCAAGCCCTTCATGCTGATGGTCAACCACAAAGCGCCCCACCGTGAGTGGGAGCCGGCGCTGAAGCACCTGGCCGATTACGACGGCGTCAAGTTCCCCGAGCCGGCGACCCTGTTCGACGATTATTCCGGCCGCGGCAAGGCCGAGCACGAACAGGACATGATGATCAAGAGCACCATGACCGCTCGCGATCTGAAGCTGACAACGCCAACGACATTAACAACCGAGCAAAAGGCGCAGTGGGACGCGTACTACGAGCCGCGCAATGCTCAATTCAAGAAGGACAATCCGCAGGGGGCAGATCTGGTCCGCTGGAAGTACCAGCGCTACATGCACGATTACATGGCGACCGTAGCGTCAGTGGATGAGAGCGTCGGCAAGCTGCTCGACTATCTCAAGGCCTCCGGCCTCGACCAGAACACCATCGTCATTTACACGTCCGACCAGGGCTTTTATCTCGGCGAACACGGCTGGTTCGACAAGCGATGGATTTTCGAAGAGTCCCTGCGCACGCCGCTGCTCGTGCGTTGGCCCGGCGTCGTCAAGCCCAACAGCGTCAACGGCGACATCGTATCCAACCTCGACTTTGGCGAGACGGTTCTCGACATCGCCGGTGTGAAGGTTCCAAACGACATGCAGGGTCGCAGCTTCGTGCCGATCCTGAAAGGGCAGACGCCGGCGGATTGGCGAAAGGGCTTCTATTACCACTACTACGAGCACCCGGCCGTGCATAACGTGCCGCGGCAATACGGAATTGTCACCGACCAGTACAAGCTCGTTTACTTTTACGAGCCCGAGTTCAATTACTGGGAATTGTTCGACCTGAAGACCGACCCGCGCGAGCTCAAGAGCGTGTATGGCGATTCAAAGTACGCCGACGTGCAGAAGCAATTGCACGCGGATCTGGACAAGCTGCGATCGGAGTTGAAGGTTCCGGAAAAGGATCCGCCGCAAACAGAAGTAAAGCCCGGCGGTGGCGGTGGAAAAGCTGGCAAGGCCGGCGCCGTAGCCGCCGGCGCGGGCAAGCCGCTGAACGCCTGGGTGCTGGATTATCACTTCGACAAAGACACCGGCGACGCCGTCTCCGACGCTTCGGCGTCGCATAACAACGGCGCGGCCAAGGGTGCAGCACTCGGAGATGGCCGCGACGGCCACAAGGCCCGCCGGTTCGACGGCAACGCGCACATCGATGTCACGAAGGCCGCAAGCCTCAATCCCGGCGTCGGCGCCATGACGTTTGAGATCACCTTCAAGTCCGACAAACCGGACGGCGTCATCCTGGCGCAAGGCGGCGCGTCGTGGGGCTATCGCATTCAGTTGGAGGGCGGGCGACCGATATTCAACGTGGTAGGCGAAGACACGCTCACGCGCGTGGAGGGGACAGCTTCCGTCACGGGCAAATGGTGCACTGTGCGGGCGAGCTACACGCAACAAGAGGCGATGCTGCAGATCGATGACGCTTCCCCGATTCGCACGCAGATGGCGCAACCCATCACGCGCCTGCCGGCCGATGGGCTGCAAATCGGCGCAGACCTCGGAAGCCAGGTGACCGGCAAGGAGATGCCGATGTTCACCGGGCTCATTGAGGCCGTGAGGATCTATAGCGGCGCGTTAACCAAGTAGCCCCGCTCCGTTGATCGCGTTTTTCAGAAGCGCCTGCGCCGGCGGAGGAGCGCGGCGGAAGCGAGGGCGGCCAGCGCCAATGAGGTAGGCTCAGGGATCGCCGTGGCGAGGAACGGCGCGTACGTCGATACCCGCGTTCCCCACGCAATCTCACCGAACCGGTCGGTAGCGTCGGTGCTATCGATGCTGATTCCGGTGATGACATACTGCCCGCGGGCCGTGTCGAACTGAAACATGGGCCCGCCGGAATCCCCACTGGTGATGGTGCCTTCGTTGGCGCCGATCGCGCCGCCGCCGAGTGGCCCGCCGGTTTGAGTCGTGTTGTTGTCGAAATCGTAAGCCAGCAGGCCGGGCGGCAGGTTCGCGGATTGCCCGTAAGCGTCGGTCACCAGCGTATTCGGAGCGGTGGTGATCAGGTCGATGAGGTTGGTCGCCGCGCGCCTCGTTCCGAACGGGAAGGCGCCCGGTTGCGCGGGGTCGGCGCCATTGACCCCGTTGCCGCCAACACCATAACCAACCAGCGTGACCGCGCCGGCAGTTGCCTCGTTGAGCGTGCCGGTGTTGTAAGCCCAGGTCGGCACGCCGGTCGCGGCAGTCTTAAGCTTCATCACCGCGATATCGAACTGCTCCGTACCCGTATAGCTCGGGTGGATCGCGACCGACTGGGGATCGTAGGTCACGCCGCCCACGGTGAAGTGAAGATTAGCGAGCGCTACACCAAAAACTTCATGCGCGGCAAGCAGAACGTGCGTCGAATCGACCAGCACGCCCGTCGCAGTCGGGTTGACGTTCGACACGATGCCCACGCCATCCCAGGAATTGGTCGTGCCCTGGCCGGCGCCGTCACCGGTGCCGTTGATGATGATGGCGGTCGCAGGGCGAGCCCCCGCCGCCGCGCACGCCAGTGACAAAACACACTTCGAAACATCTTACGCATGAGAATCCCGTTCCGGCTGGCTCGTTGTGACGGACTGTTGCAGGCGGATGCTAACCCTCTTCGCCACCGCCCGATCATGGATAACACGGCTGACTGAACGGCGAAACCAGAAAAGCAGCGATCTTCAGGATAAACGATCACGCCGCCAACCTGTTGGGTAATTGGCAGCGGCTGGGCCGGGTCGGGGGGCGTCGCCTGGCAAGCTGGATAAATGGTGACGGAGGGGGTGGGGCGGTGTCATTTATGGTTTTCGAAGCTCCTCCAAGTCGGACGCAGCATACCCCGCCTCGGTGAGGCGGGTATCAGCTTGCGCGCGGCGTACGCCGGTCAGCTTCGGGTAGAGCCGCGCATACCATGTGCAGGCGTGCCGTTGGAGGCGCGCTTTGGCCAGACCGGCTTCAGGTTCGCTCTGATCCCACCATCCATCCGCCAGCTTCTGCTGGTCGGCTTCCTTCCGGGGCCGAGCGAGCTCGAGGTTG
>JBBRIN010000361.1:0-4849 GCA_038221115.1 Tepidisphaerales bacterium | reverse complement strand
ACGGTCGGCGATGTTCAGCACGTGGTCCGACTCGTGGTACGGCAGGTGGGCCTTGAGCAGTTCCAGGTCGCGGTCGATGGCGTCAATCAGACCGACCTTGCGTGCCAGCAGATGGAGCGAGCCGATGCCGCCGTGGCCGATGGCGCGGGTGCGGTCGGCCAGGTCGTAGTGGATGTTGCCGGCCGCGAACATCGGCGTGGCCCTGGAGTTGAACTTCCGCGGGCGGAGTCTTTTGGCGATGCGATGCTTGCGTCGAAGCCACTTTTTGCGTGTACTATTGCTCACTCGAAACGCCTCCTTGCGTGTGCGTGTCAGGGGTCTTGATAACTCTCTGAATACACGAAAACGCGGGCGTTTCGAGTTTTTTCTTGCGCAAGGTCCGCGGGCCGGGCGAAAACTACGCTTGTTCAAGGTTTAGCCAAGAAGCTTTTTCCCCAATATGGGTTCGGCGCAGTGAAATACGACCAACCGTTTTATAGCTCGATGGTCAGGTTGGAGACGCGTCCGCAACTCCAAGGCGTGAGTAATGGTGCGCGTCTTCTCCTGGTTCATAGCTCCACCGACCCGGCCATGCGTGCGGTGTAGTTCCACCGCTGATCGAACTGCCGCAGCGGCAGCAGGCCGGCGTCGCCGGAAAGTGGCCCGGCATGACGCTGGACAACCATTTCGTGTTGTGGGAGAAAGTCGAAGAGCAGCTGCTCCGCAGTATGCGTCACCATCATTCGGCCTCCTGTTTGGGTTAATGCTTCTTCGCAAAAGCAGTTAACCAGACGGGGGCCGATGGCGCTATGGGGCTAGTGAATTATCTGGGCTAAAAGTGGGGACGCAATGGATTCGCAGACGCGCCCGCGGCTGGGGAGGCAGACGGCGGTATCTGGCTCCCCAGTGGGCGGGTTGGTGGCGGCGATTGAGGGGGCGGTGGGTTTTTGCGCGAGCGGTTAGAGGATGGTGACGACGAAGTCTACCCCAGTGGCAGTGAGGCCGGCCTGGGTGAGGACGGATTGGGCCGCGGGGTTAGTGTTCAGGGCGCCGAAAGAGAACTTGCCGTTGGCTGCGGAGGCTTTGCCGCTGAGGGCTTCGAGGTGGCTGGCAGCGATGCCGAAGGGGATGGATTGGTTGGAGGTTTCGAGCCAGCCGAGGGCGACGGGTCCGATGTCGAACGCGGCGATGTCGGTGTCGGCGGTAAAGCGCGAGTTGATCGCGCCGATGCTGACAGGGACATTGAACTCGGCCGACGTGGTCGGGAGATGGCCGACGTTGCCGTTGAGAAGGTTGACGCCGGCGTAGAACTTGTCGTGGTTGAGACGGCTGGCGGAGATGGAGCCTACGTTGCCCATGGAATTGATGGTCGTGTTGCGGAGGGCCTTGCCGACGATGAGCTCGCCGAGCGTGTTGACGTGACGGAGGCGGCGGTTAGAGAGGCTCACAACGGAATCGGTCATGTTGCCGGCGACGTGGAGGCTGTCGAGGTTGGTGGCGGAGAAGTTGCCGGTAAGGTTCCCGCCGACGGTGACGGCGCCGATCGCTCCCGTGATGGCGAAGTTTGGGGTGGAGTCGCCGGAATCGGTGATGGTGTGGATGGAGGCGGCGGAAAAGGTTGTGCCGTGGAGGCCGGCGACTCGGAGGGCGCCGAGGTCGCCGGCGATTGCGATGTCACCGGCGAGGTCAACATTGCCGATGAGTGAGCCAACGGTGGCGTCGGAGCTGAGGGCGCCGATGGAGAGGGGCGCGGCGTTGGGCGTGGCTTCGGTAAAGGCCATCACGGAACGGCGGGTGGCGCCGGCAACGGAGATGGACCCGATGGCGATGTTGGAGCCCGTGACGTGGAGGCCGCCGTCGGTGGTGGCGGTGGCGCCGAGGTCGGTGCCGCTGAAGTGGACGGTGGCTTCGCCGCTGGCTGTGAGGGTGATGGTGCGGGCCACCCCGATGGAGTCGGTGAATGTGGCGTATTTCGCGACCCGCGGGCCGACGACGACTTGAAGGGAGTTCATGGAAGAATCGGCGGTGATGGCGTTGGTGTCCATGGTCACAGCGCCGTTGATGGCGATGGCATGACCCGAGATCGAGGCGCCGGTCGTGATGGTGATGCTCGTAAACGCAACGATGGCGCCAATGAACTGGGTGTTGGTACCGAGCGTTGCGGAGCTGCCGACCTGGAAGAAAACATTGGACGCGCGAGCGCCGTTGATCAGGAGGATCGACGCGCCCGAGGCGGTGGTGAGGGTCGTGCCGATCTGGACGACGAAGATGGCCTTAGGGTCGCCCTTGGCGTCGAAGGTGAGTGCACCATGGAGGGTGGCGGCAGTGTTGAACTTGTAGATACCGGGGTTAAGAGTGAGGCCACCGAGTCCTGGTTGGTGAGGTTGGTGGTGGCGGCAAGGCGGGCGAGGCGGCGGTAGCCAATGGCGGCATCGGCCCCGGCGGCGGTGGCGGGGGCGTCACCGGCGTGGATGGAGCCACCGGTGATGACACCGGGAGGGAAGCCGGTGATTGCGGTGCCGGGGGCGACGCCGACATCGCCGGTGATGATGGTCGCGCCGGTGTTGGTGACGGTGGTGGCGCCAAGCGCGGCGAAGGTGGTGGAAGCTCCGAGCACGGAGGAGAGAAGGCGGCGGGTTTCGAGGCCTTCCATGGAGAGGAGGTTGGATCGCAGAGGCGCGCGGGCTACAGTCTTTAAGTGGGTGCTCGACATCAGAAGGACCTCTGGTGAATGGAAATGGTTGCCGTCTCACGAAGAATCGGTTGGATCGGCTTGGGCCAGTAGGAGAAATTGGGACGGTTTTGCGAAGAGCAAGAAACAGCGAGGTGAAGAGCGACAGTTAGACCGAACTCTAGCAAGTCAAAAGGGACGGCGTCCTTCAGGCGCGAGAGGCGGCGGGCGCCGGCAGCCAAGAGGGTGGCGAGTTCTTCAAACCGCTGCTCGGGGGTGAGAAATGAGGAGGCCATGAAACCGGGACGCAGCTAGTTTCCTTGCAACCACCGCCCCTCCCCGCTAACATTTTCCCATGCCGCGTGAAATTCAAAGGGGCTGTGAAATTCAAAGGGGTGAAATTCAAAGGGGCTGAGTACATATCCCGAGGACACCCTCGCCGCTGTCAACCAACGCCTCCAGAATCCCGAGCCCGTCGAAGGCTGTTGCCCTGAGAACCCGCCAAAGGCGCCAAATGCAACCTCCCCCCATTCCGAACCGCAACCCCCTTCCCTTCCCCGACCCTGAGCCAACCTCAAATCAATCGTTCGTTTCGCCTCTGACCCGCCCGCCATGCACCATCATGCATCATCCATTTCCAGCACCTCAAAAATACGACCATAACACATTGCAAATGCATGAGATACAAGCGAAGCAAGATAACGATAAAATGATTCCGAAAATGATGCATTTTGGTGCAAAATGATGCACGACCCCTATCTCCTTATCCAGCCATCGATTGCCCCCGGTACGCCCCCAGCGTCCCCTCCACCATCGCGTCCAATGTAAAAAGCTTCGACCGCTCAAACGACGCCCTGGCATAGGCGGCCAGACGACCTGCGTCGCCTATCACCTGCTGTATCGCATCGCCAAACGCCCTCGCATCGTCCGGTGGGCAAACCGCGCCGCTCACATTCGGTTCAACAAGAATTTCCACACCCGCCGACGTCGTGGCCACAATCGGCAGTCCCGCCGCCATCGCTTCGAGGATCACATAAGGAAGCCCCTCCTTTCGGCTCGACAGCGCGAACGCATCAAACGCCGCCAGCACCGTCCGCGCATCCCGTTCCCCAAGCCATAGAATCTTGTCCGCCACATCGAGTTGCCCCGCGAGCTCCATGAGCGATGCTCGAAGCGGCCCATCACCCACCACCGCCAGCCGCGCATGCGGCACCGCCGCCGCCGCCTGAGCGAACCCGCCAACCAAAACCTCCGGCGCCTTCTGCTCGACGAGCCGTCCCACGAAACCCACCACAACATGCTCGTCCATCAGCTTCAACTCGCGGCGAGCATCCGCCCGCGGCGTGAGCTCAAGCCGGCCAAGGCCATTGGGCACCAATGCGATTTTCCTGAACCCCAAACCCGCCGCCGCGCGCCCCTCCTCGGGCGAAACCGCGATGATCCGCGCCGTCCGCAATGCGAGAATCCGCTCGATGCCCAGGTACATCAGCCATTTCCACCGGGGCAAAAGCGGGTCCATCATGATCAGCCCATGAAGCGTGTAGAACGCCTGGGCGCGCGTCCCGAGGGCCGCGAGGCGGGCGATTGCGCCCCCTTTGGAGGAGTGTCCATGGAGCGCATCGAACGGCCCGTGCTGCCTCATGTAACGCCGGACGGCCACGACGACGGCAAGGTCCGACGGATGAGGCGTCGTGCGCATCGGGAGCGCGAGGTGTTGCAGTTGGGGAAGTTGCGCGAGGCGATCGAGGAACAGGCGGTCGACCCGGCCGGTGGAGTAGATGAGGTGTACGTCATGGCCGCGCGCCATCAGGCCGTTGGAAAGATCGAGAACGTGTCGTCCGGTCCCGCCGGCGGCGGACTCGACGATCATGAGGATGCGGTGGGGCGGGGTGATAGTGGGCGCCTTTTGGTTTTGGGACATCAGGCGGGTAGAGCACCGGGACGCGGCTCGCGAGCGAGCGGGCTAAACGAATTCGAATGCGCGGCGGCGAGGGTGGTATAGAGCGATTCGTAGCGGTGGATGATGATGCCGAGGTCGAAGTTTTCCTGGACCCGAGCGCGGGCAGAGTGGCCCAGATCGCGGCGGGCGTTCGGAGGAAGATTCAGGAGTTCAGAGCAGGCGGCGGCAAGAGCGGCGGGCTCGCGGGGCGGCACGACGCGGCCGGTATCCCCGACGATTTTCGCGGAGTCGCCGACGTC
>JBBRIN010000360.1:0-4862 GCA_038221115.1 Tepidisphaerales bacterium | reverse complement strand
CCTGCCCCACATGCACCCCATCCGCCCCGCTCAGCAGCGCGATATCCACCCGGTCGTTAATGATCGACACGATCCCATGCCGCCGGCACAGAGCCACAAACAACTTCGCCCGCCGCAGCAGTTCCCCGGCCTCGAGCGTCTTTTCCCGCAACTGAAGGCAATCCGCTCCGCCACGAATCGCCGCTTCCGCCGCCGCGAGCCAGTTCCCTTTGCAGGCGGCTTCAGTGATCAGTACGTAAAGCCGCACCTCCGCCATCCGCCCACTCGGGCGCAGCGTCCGCGTCACCCGCTGCTCCACGTCATAAAATCGATACCGCAAAGCCTCAATCCGGCCGGCGGTAGGGGGGGACAAGACTTTCAAATACTCCTCGATCGCCCGAAGCGCCTCTCCGAGTCGTTTACCCGCGGCCGTCACGACGTGCGCCAGGTCTTCACGCCGCTCCTCCCCCTCCGCGCCAATCAGCATGCCCACATCCCCCGGCGTGTCCCGCATCAAGATCGCATCTGCCAGAATCTCCCCCAGCGCCGCCCCAAACTCATGGCGAATCGACTTCAGCGCATCGCATAGCTCTTCCGAATCCAGCACAAACCGCGCGTAGTCCTCCATTACCCGCAGCGCCTCGCGCGCGCGATTCGCATTGGCGTCGATCAGCCGCAGAATGGAATGATTCACGAGCGCGGGCACGGGGGGTCGATTATAGGACCGAACGGGATCGATTCTACCGCGCGAGAACTGCGCTCTGCGCCGCCCATCGTCCGCCAGTATGCCGTCCCCTCAGCAAGGATCCGACCATGCCCAAGCGCCGCGGCACCAACTCGCGCAAGCTCGCCTTTCAACTGGGCTTGAAGAATTTGAAGTCCCGCGCGCCACGGCAGTCCAGATCAACAGACGTTAAAACTCCCGCGCGAATATGCGCCATCTGCCCCAGCCTGTACAATCCCGCCGGTATGCCCGAAATAAACCAGATCATCCAAGGCGACTGCATCAAGACCCTCAACGACGGCCCCGAAGGCTGGCTCGACTTGGTCTTCGCCGATCCGCCCTTCAACATCGGCTACCTCTATCACGGCTACGACGATTCCAAGAAAATCGACGACTACCTCAAGTTCAGCACCGACTGGATGGCCGCCGTCCACCGCGCCCTCAAGCCCAGCGGCTCTTTCTACCTCGCCATCGGGGATGAATACGCCGCCGATCTCGCCGTCATCGCCCGCCGGCAGCTCGGCTTCAATCTCCGCAATTGGATCGTCTGGCACTACACGTTCGGCCAGCAAACCAAGCAGATGTTCGCCAAGAGCCACACCCACATTCTTTACTTCACCAAAAACGCCACCGGCTTTACGTTCAACCCAGACGCGGTCCGGGTCGCCAGTGCCCGCCAGACGACTTACGCCGACAAACGCGCCAACTCCAAAGGGAAGCTGCCCGACGATGTCTGGTATCTCCGCCCGCAGGAAACCCCCGACCCCTTCTTCGCCGCGGAGGGCGACACTTGGAACGTGAGCCGCGTCTGCGGAACCTTCAAGGAGCGCGAGGGCTGGCACGGCTGCCAGATGCCGATCGGCGTCCTCAACCGCATCATTTTGGCCAGCTCCAACCCCGGTGATATCGTCCTCGACCCGTTCAACGGCTCGGGCACTACTGTTGTCGCCGCCGCCCTCCTCGGCCGCAACTACGTCGGCATCGACCAGTCCGCCGATTACGTCGCCTTCGCCCGCAAGCGTCTCGAGCATACCTTGGAGCAGTCCGCTCCCGACGAAAACACTATCGCCCCCGACCCCAAACACCTCCAGAAGAGCATTGACGCGATCACCAATGCCAAACGCGCATCAAAGGTGATGACCGCCACAGACGCCTTCGGCCGCCCGCGCGTAGCCCGAAAGCGTGCTGCACGATCCGCTTGATACACGATCAGACTTTTCCCTAGGCACCTCTCCGTCTGCCGGTAAACCGACCCCGTTCCCTTCTTTCGCGTAGACGCCGTCGAACTTTCGTATTTTCTACTAAGAAAATTACTTTCCCCCCGTTCACACGGAATACCGTAAGCTATCGTGCGACCTGAAATTGAAGCCTCCAACTGGCGCGGCGGTGTCCTGCTTCCTGCCCACGGATCGATCCCAAGAGCTAACCCATGTCTTACCCGCGTCTCCGCCGCCCACGACCCTCGATAAAAAGTATTCGAGATTCGCAATCGTTTTCTACCCGGCTTGCCGTCCGCGCATCCGCTGACTGCGTGATCGAAGCCCTTGAAGCGCGCAAACTCCTCTGCGCCATGGTCTGGCTGGCCGCCGATGGCTCCATCATCAGCCAACCCATCATGCCCGGTGTCGATGACCATCGCGACGCCGGCGCTGCCGGTGACGGCGGTGGCGTCGATTTCAGCTTCGCACCCCCCCGCGTCTCCGGCGGCACTGCCCTGGCTCCCGCCATTGCCGCCGCTCCGTTGACCGGCCTGCCGGCGCTGGACAGCCTCCCGGGCGCCCATACCGCAATCTATCTCGACTTCAACGGTGACGCCGGCGGCGTCTCCGCCTACGACGAAGACGGAGACCCCACCGGCTTCAACGCCAGCGAACAGGCCAACATCACCGAAAGCTGGCGTCAGATCGCCGATTTTTTCGCGCCCTTCGACATCACCGTGACCACCATCAAGCCGAGCATCCCCATGGCCTGGGGGATGATCGGAAACAGCATCAGCGGCGGCTACAGCTACGTCGGTGTCTTCCCCAACAGCGTGCCCGAGTCCTTCAACCAATCCTCCGACGGCCGAAACCGTCGCAGCGGCATGGCCCACGAGTACGGCCACAACTTCGGCCTCAGCCACCAGTCCGACTACAATCTGCTCGGCGTCAAGACCAACGAATACTCCTCGGGCTTCGATGCCACCCATGGCCCCATCATGGGCGTCGACTACGCCCAGACCATCCACAAATGGTTCCTCGGCCACAACAGTAACTCCCCCAGTACCTTGCAGGACGACCTCGCCTTCATCGCAGGAAAAATCAAGGCCAGAGAACCCGCCGGTGGCGACGGCTATCGCACCGACGACTTCGGCAACACGATCGCCGCCGCAACCGCCATGGACCTTGTCGGCGTCGATCAATCCGCCAGCGGCATCATCGAACGCGCCGCCGATACCGACGTGTACTCATTCACTACCGACGGCTCGCCGGTCAACATCGACATCGCTCCCATTGCCCCCTCCGCGTTGGCGCCGAAATTTGAAATCCGCGCCGCCGACGGCACCCTTCTCGCCGCGAAGGATGATACCGACCAGCGCAACGGCTCCAACAACGACGAATCCGCCACCGTGTCCCTCCCCGCCGGAACCTACTACCTCGTCGTATCCAGCCACGGCGACTACGGCGACGTCGGCATGTACAACGCCTACGTCCGCCCTCTCCCCACCGGTTGGTCCACCCAGGACATCGGCTCCATCGGCACCAAATTCGGCGGCGCATCCTATGATGCCTCCGCCGACACCTTCGCCGTCAGCGGCTCCGGCGCCGACATCTATGGCACCTCTGATGCCTTCCGCTTCGCCTACACTACGCTCTCCGGCAACGGCAGCATCATCGCCCGCGTGACCGCCAACGAAGCAACCGACCCGTGGGCCAAAGCGGGCGTCATGATCCGAAATGACCTGACGGCCGGCTCGGCCAACGCATTCATCACCTTCGGCGCCGGCAACGGCACCGCCTCCTTCCAAACCCGAAGCGCCGCAAGCGCGTCCACCGTTTCAACGACGACCAATCTCGGAGCCGCCGCGCCCTTCTGGGTGAAGCTCACCCGAAGCGGCAACACCTTCACCGGCTACCGATCGACCGACGGGATCACCTGGACCCAACAGGGTGCGGCCACCAACATCACCATGGGAACGGTCGTCAACATCGGCCTTGCCGTCACGTCGCACAACACCGGCGCGATCAACGACGCCACTTTCGATAGCGTCACGTTCACCGGCACCATCGACCCCCAGACAGCGCCCAACGCCCTCGCGGCGCCGACTGGCCTTGCCGTCGTCCCCGGCACCGGTACGGGGCTCAGTCTGAGCTGGACCGATCAGACCGGCGAAACAGGCTACGCAATCGAACGATCCATCGACGGGTCAAACTTCACGCAGGTAGCGACCACCGCGGCGAACGTGACCGCTTACAACGACAACAGCTTGTTCGGCTCGATGCGCTACTTCTACCGCCTCCGCGCGATCGATGGTTCCGGCAAATCTGTCCTTTCTGATGTCGCCAATTCCTTGAATCGTCCAAACGCTCCCTTCAGTCTGACCATATCGAGTTGGCAGCTCGATAAGGTCATTCTCAACTGGCGCGACGTCAGCGGAGAGACAGGGTATCGCGTCGAAAAGAGTACCGACGGTATCTCCTTCACCACGCTCGCCACGGTGGGTGCCAACGTTCCCAGCTACACCGCGACCGGGCTCACCGCAGCCACGAAATACTGGTTCCGGGTCATCGCCCTCAGCGCGCTGGGCGATTCTCCCGCTTCGACCGTCACCGCGGGCAGCACCCGCCTAGCCGCAACGACCGGCCAGGCCTTCACCGCACGCGTTTCCAGTCACCTGGATTTCCAGTGGTCATCCGTCACCGGCGCTACAGGTTACCGCATCGAGCGATCCACCGACAGCACCACCTTCGCGACGCTCGCCAGCGTTGGCGCGATGCTCACATCCAGCGATACTGCCGTCACCCCCCTCGGCGAATACTACTACCGCGTGATCGCCACCAATTCGCTGACCGAAAGCATCACGTCCTCCAGCATCTTTACCGCCGCGCCCGCGGCAACCCCGCTCCCCGCCCCATGGCAGCAGCAGGACGTCGGATCGGTCCCCGGCAACGGCGCCGCC
>JBBRIN010000359.1:0-4869 GCA_038221115.1 Tepidisphaerales bacterium | reverse complement strand
AGAGTTTGGTGGTCTACGACCACTTTGGCGCGACGGACGGCGATCTGATCGCGTTCACGGAAAGCCGGGAGGCGACGATGCCGTTTTACCCGGAGAAGCGCGTGCCGATCGATGCGTATAACGCGGCGATTCTGGATCGAGTGACGATCAGTCGGGACATTTAAGAACACCACGAAGTCGCGAAGGCACAAAGGGACACGAAGGAAGTCCTTAGGATTGGCTTCGTGAGTCGTGGCGAGGAAAGATTCCTATGGCATACACCAGCACTACCAAGAACGGCAACGGCTCCCCGCGGGTGAGCGAGTTTAAGATCAAGGAGCAGATGTGCGACATCGGTCGGCGCATCTGGATCAAGGGATTTTGCGCGGGGAACGAGGGGAACCATTCGTACCGTATCGGTTCCGATCGATTTTTGTGCACGCCGACGGGGATCAGCAAGGGGAATTTGAAGCCGGACGATATCTGCACGGTGGACGGGGAGGGAAAGCAGATCTCCGGCAAGCGGAAGCGCACGAGCGAGTTCCTGATGCATGCGGCGATCTACAAGGCGCGGCCGGATGTGAACGCGGTGATCCACAGTCATCCGCCGCACGCTACGGCGTTTGCGATTGCGGGGGTGGAGCTACCGACGTGCATCCATCCGGAGGCGGAGGTTTTCCTTGGGCCGGTGAAGACGGCGAAGTATGTGACGCCGGGGGACAAGCGCCTGGGCGAGTCGATCCTGCCGTTTGTGAAGGACGGCAATACGGTGCTGATGGGGAATCACGGGGCGGTGTGCTTCCATGCGGACCTGGAAATCTGCTACTACCAGCTAGAGATCGTCGATGCATACGCGCGAATCCTGCTGCTGACCAAGCAACTGGGCAACGTGAATACGCTGAACAGCGGCGAGATGGTGGAGCTGATCAAGCTGAAGGAGCGGTTTGGGTTTACCGACCCGCGGATGGACGATGCGAAGAAGGGCGCGGTGTCGTGCGCGGCGAGCGATTTCATGTCGCGCGTCGGCGGCGAGGTCGGGACCAAGGGAAGAATGTCGATGAGCAGCGGCGGCGTGGGGCCGATACCCAGCGGGTCTGAGCTGCGTCCGGCGACGGCGGTGCAGGCGAACCCGCTGGAGCAGGCGATCCATTCGATGGCGCCGAAAAATTATGGTGAAGGCGACGTTGAGCAACTGATCCAGATGATCACGGATCAGATCATGGCAAGTGCATGAAAGGGAATGCGGCAGACAGGAATGTCTGCCCCACCCTGACACGCCGCAGTCGTTCCCTTCGTCGCTTTGTCGCCGCGTCACTGCGTCGCTTATTCAGGATATAAGGCAATGAAAGTCAGCATCATTGGCGGCGGGGGTCGGGTGGGGTCGAATGCGGCGTTTGCGCTGCAGTGCCTGGGGGTCGTCAGCGAGATGCATCTGCTGGATGCGAACGAACAGATGGCGCAGGGCGAGGCGCTGGACCTGCTGCATGGCACGTCGGTCGTGGGGAATCAGAAGATCTATGCGGGCGGATACGAGAAGTGCGCGGATGCGGATTTGGTATGCATCACGGCGGGGCTGCGGCGCAAGCCGGACGAGAGCCGGTTGGATTTGATCAACCGGAACGTGTCGTTGTTCAAGCAGATCCTCGAATCGCTCAAGGGGGCGGGGCTGAAGAAGGAGGCGATCATTTTCGTCGTCTCCAATCCGGTCGATATCCTGACGCGGCTGGCGATCGACTTTCTGAAGTGGGACCCGAACCGGACGATCGGGCTGGGGACGCAACTGGATACGGCGCGGTTCCGATCGCTGATCGGCATGGAACTGGGGCTGCCGCCGGCGCAGGTGAAGGCGCTGATCATCGGCGAACATGGCGACAGCATGGTGCCGATCTGGTCGAGCGCGACGGTAGCAGGCGTGTCGCTATTGAAGCACCCGGGCTGCACGGCGGCATTTCAGCAAAAGGTGTTCGAGCGGACGAAGACGAGCGGATCGGAGTGCATCAAGCTGAAGGGAGGCGCGGGGTGGGCTGTGGGTTTGACGATCGCGGAAGTGATCAATGCGATCGCGCTGAACCAGCCGACGCTGCTGCCGGTGTCGTCGCAGTTGATGGGCGAGTATGGCGTGCGGAATACGGTGACGAGCGTGCCGACCCTGCTGGATCGGCGCGGGGTTGTGCGGCGGGAGGCGTTTGAGCTTTGGCCTCGGGAAGAGGCGGCGTTCGTGCAGAGTTGTAAGGCGCTGGATGCGACGTATGCGCAGGTTCAGAAATAGTGTCATGGGTTTTTAACCCGTGTTTCGGGGCTCGAGAATGAAATGAAAAACATGGGTTGAAAACCCATACCACGTTAATGCAGAAGTCACTTGACCAAAAGCTCGCGAACATTCATGCCGATCCTTCGGGCGCGAAGGATTTCATTCTTGCCGATGCGAAGGATGCAGACATGGCGGCTGGGCTTGCGGCAACGGGGAAGGATGCGGGTACGGGGAAGGTGCGATCGCTGGCGGAGTATCGGGATCAGATGCGGGCGGTGCTTGAGCAGGGGCTGGTTGACATCCTTCTCATGTCGGCGAGCACGATGGACGAGCTGTGCATTCGGGAACGTCTGTTTGACGACTCAGCCGTGACGCCGGCGGCGCGGGCTAACGATACGACGGATATTCATCTGATGGCGGGGTGTTCGTTCGCTTCGGAACCATCGCGGCCGTTTCGTACGGCTACGATCGAGCAGATTCAGAGCGGGAAGGTGAATCCGAGCGAAAGCGAGCTGCGATTGGGGGCTGATTTGGGCCTCTATTCGATCACGCCGAACAACCGATTGGAATTCGATTACGCGACGGTCGAGGCGTATAAGGAGTTTCGCATTGAGGCGGAGGCCAAGGAGTTTCGGCATTTTCTGGAAGTGTTTGACCCGAACGCGTGTGGGGATAAATGTCCGGCGGATCTTGGGCGCTATGTGAACGACCTGATTGTGCGCACGCTGGCGGGAGTGCCGCGCGCGGGGCGGCCGATCTTTTTGAAAATCGCTTATCACGGGCCCAAGGCGATGGAGGAGTTGGCGGCGTACGATCCGCACCTGGTGCCGGGGATTCTTGGGGGCTCCAGCGGCACGACCTATGACGCGTTCAAGCTGCTGGAAGAGGCGAAGAGGCATGGCGCGCGGGCGGCGCTGTATGGGCGAAAGATCAACAACAGCGAGCACCAGCTTACGTTCGTCACGTACCTGCGGGCGATTGCGGATGGACGGATCGGCGCCGAAGAGGCCGTGAAGGCGTATCACGGGGATTTGCAGAAGCTGAACATCAAGCCATATCGTGCGTTGAAGGATGACATGCAGCTCACGACGACCGTCACCAGCTATGGCGAGTCCGGGAGCGCGGTGTCGATGGCGCGCAAGCCGGAAACGAAAACTGTCGCCGCGGCGGTAATCGCCAAGGCGAGCTTTCCCGCGAAGGCGGACGGGGCGCCGGATTTCAAGGCGATGTCGGCGGCGCAGAAGGTGGCGTACAACCGGCAGAAGATCAAATCGGAACTGGCTCGGGCGCAGCCATAGGGGACACGTGCTCATCGCCGAACGACAATCGCAGTTGAAGGAATTGCTGTCCAAACGGGGCATGTGCGACCTGGACACACTGGCGGCGGAGCTGCGGGTGTCGCAATCGACGGTGCGACGCGATGTGGAGATGCTCGAACACTCGGGCGTGGTGCGGCGGACGCACGGCGGGGTGATCTGGGTTGGCGACCGATTGACGAATGGGCCGCGGCCGTATGCGTTTGACCAGAGGATGGGGTATCAGTTGGACGCCAAGCGGAAGATCGCGCGGGCGGCGCGCTCGCTGATTCAGCCGGGTGAGACGGTCCTTATCGACGGGGGGACGACGACGTTCTATCTGGCGCAGGAGCTGCTCGGACAGCAGATGCAGCTCGTCACGAACTCGCTGCCGATCGCCAATCTGTTTCTGAACGATGAGAATGTCGAGCTGATTCTGGCGGGGGGATTGATGTACCCGCGCTATGGCGTTCTGCTCGGACCCATGGCGGAGAGCGTACTTTCAACCATCCATACGAAGACGATGTTTCTGAGCGTCGCTGGAGTGCATGACGGGTCGCTTTACAATCAGAACCTCCTGCTGGTCCAAACCGAGCAGCGGATGATGGCGCAGTCGCAACGGGTGGTGCTGCTGGCGGATTCGGGGAAGTTTGGGCAGCAGGCGCTGTCGCGGCTGTGCGACCTGGCGGAGATCGACGTGGTGGTGAGCGACGGGGGATTGACGGCGGAGCATCGCAAGGCGGTAGACGCTGCCAGGTGCGAGCTGGTTATTGCAGAATGAACAGTTGCACTTTGCAGGGGCCGTGAACGCCGACGACGAGGTTCATCTCGATGTCGGAGGTCTTGGAGGGGCCGGTGATGAAGGTGAGGCTCGTGAAGTCGCCGTCTTTTCGAGCGCGGTCAAACAGATCGACCAAATCGCCGACGAAGTTCTTGGGCTCGAGAATCGCCACATGGATGGCGGGCACGAGCGAGAGAGCGCGCCCATGGCCCGGCGAGCCGCGGATGACGACGCTGCCGGTTTCGGCGACGGCGTAGGTCGCGTCGGTCACGCCGCAGTCATAATCGTACAGTTCATCGAGCGTCATCTGGTCCCAGCGCCTGGCTTCAAAGCCGGCGTCGCGCAGGTGCTTGAGCAGGTCGAGGCTGTCGAGCAGTTTTGATACGGGCAGCGCGATCTTCTTACAGTCCTGCTCGCGCAGGTAGGCGATCAGGCGGCCATAGAGCTCCTCGACATCGCAGGTCTGCACACCCATCTTGTTTTCGGCGGCGCGCTTGGCGAAGAGCTCGGGAAGGCCAATGTCGGAGTGGACGAGCCGCACGATGGGCTCGTCGATGGCCGGC
>JBBRIN010000358.1:0-4878 GCA_038221115.1 Tepidisphaerales bacterium | reverse complement strand
GGCCGTCGCTGATGAGGGGGGAGGAATCGACTTCGCCTTTGGTGGGAAATTTCCAGAGCTGCCGGCCGGTCTGGAGGTCGAGTCCGTAGACGGCGCGGTCGCGGGCGGCGGCAACGACGATTCCATTACTGACGGCGGGAGAGGAGTAGACCATCGCTTGATCGGCGATCTTGTCGAAATCCCACAGTTGCTTGCCGGCGGCGTCGAAACAGAGGACGTGGCCGCCATCGGTTCCGACGACGATACGACCGGAAGTGAAGGCGGCGGATCCGCCGGAGAGAGCGCCGATGTCGGCGGCGAAGACCTCTGCGCCGTCGTCGATGGTGATGGCGCGGAGGTGGGCGTCGCAGCCGGAGAAGAGGGCGATGGTCTTGTCGGCGGACTTGCCGATGGAGGGGGCGGAGTTGATGCGGTCGCCGGCGGAGGCGGACCAGACTTTTTTGCCGTCCATATCGAGGCAGAACATCTGGCCGCCGTCGTTGCCGAAGAGCAGGTGCTTGCCGTCGGTGTTGGCGGAGGAGTGGATGCCGTTTTCGCTGTCGAAGATCCAGATTTTTTCGCCCTTGTCGGCGGAGACGCAGTGAAAGAGGCCGGTGAGATCACCGAGGTAGAGGCGTCCGTCGATGACCAGCGGCGAGGTGTCGAAGCCGCCCTCGCTGGTGTACTTCCACTTGCCTTTGCCGGTGGCGAGGTCGATGGCGTGAAGCGTGCCGCGGTCATCGGCGACGTAGGCGACGCCGGCGGCGATGGTGGCGGCGGATTCGACGGCGGGATGCTGTTTGGGGTCGGTTTGATAAGTCCAGCGGAGCTTCATCGGCGGCGCGGGGATTTTTTCGGCTTCACCGGTGAGCCCGCCGCCATCCCGAAATGCAGCGAAGCGCGGGCCGGGCGGGCCTGCTGCGATGCAGGCTGTGAATACGACGCCGAGTACAAGCCGTCCGAACATAATGCACCTTAATTTACTTTGCGGAGATGTCGAGGCAGATCAATTCGGTGACGCCTTTGACGTAGAGTTTGCCGTGGTAGACCAGCGGGGTGGCCCAGATGTTGGAGCCCCTGGTGATTTTCACACTGCTGATTTTTTCGTACCCCTCGGGCGAGGCCTTGGCGAGGGTGAGCTTGCCGAGTTCTGTGAGGGTGATGAGGTGATCGTCGAAGCGCACGAGCGAGCCGCCGGCTCGCATCTGATCGGCGGAATCCTTCGCCTTCTCCTGCCACATCACCTTTCCGTCGGTCCACTGCAAACACCGCAGGGTTCCCTCACTGTTGCCGTAGAGATATCCACGGTCGAGGATGACCTGGGGGAATTTGCTGGCGAGCGAGGGGTTCTCCCACTTCTTTTTCGCACCTGCTTCCGTTAGCTCCAGCATGATGCAGCCATGGCCGTAGCCGCTGCTGATGAAGAGGTCGGGCTCGTGGTAGATCGGTGTGGTAGCGTTGACATCGTAATCGGTGATCCATTCCACTTCCCACAGCGTCTTGCCGGTCGCGAGGTCCATTCCGTAGACCGATTCGCCGGCGAGGATGATCAACTGCGGCTTTCCGCCGGCGGTGGCGATGATGGGCTCGGCATAGCCGGCGCCGTATTCAGGGATCATCTGCTGTTTGGCTTTGGCCTTGGGGCCGCCCTTGGCATCTGACCGCCAGGCGATTTTGCCGTCAGCCTTATTAACGGCAACGGCAACGGGCGCGCCAGCACCGACGCCGGCCTGCACGTACACAAGGTCATTTGTTACCAAAGGACTGGAGGACTGGCCCCAGGCGATTGCCTTTCCCTTCGTGTCCTTGAGCACGTCGGTCTTCCAGAGTTCCTTTCCGTCGGCGAGGGCACGGCAAATAAGCTGGCCCGAGCCGCCATAGGTGTAGATTTTGTCGCCGTCGATGACGGGGGTGGCGCGGGTGCCGCGCCAGTCTTTGTTGTTGTGGGTGTAGCCGCCCTTGGTGGATTCGCCCCATAGCTTCTTACCCGTCTCGGCGTCGTAGGCTTCGAGTGCTTCTTCATTTTTGTCTTCGTCGCGGGTGAAGAGATAAAGTTTGCCATCGACGGCGATGGGGCTGGCGTGACCGATGCCGACCTTGATGGTCCAGAGCTTTTTGGGGCCTTCGGCGGGCCATTCGGTGGCGAGCTTTTCGTCGCGGACGATGCCGTCGCCCTGGGGGCCGCGGTATTTGGGCCATTCTTCGGCGCGGGTACGCGGGGGAAGAGAGAGGACGGCGGTCAGGGCGAGGAAGAGGGTTGCTTTAAGTGGGGGCACTGGGGTCTCCGGTGGATGAGTTTAGGGATGAAAGACGATAGGGGAAGAAGTTGGGCTTGTCGATTGGGGTCATTCGGAGCGGAGGTCGGCGGGGGAAATGCGGCGGTTGCCGAAGTAGACGGCAAGGGTGAGGGAGAGGAGGCCGGCGGCCAGGACGCCGGCGAGGGTCAGGAGCGTTTGAATAATGTGGACGTGGCGGGCCGATTGGAAGAGCGTGGGAAGGACGGCGACGATGGCGCAGGCTGCGCCGACGCCGAGGCCGAGGAGGAGGAGCATGATGTTTTCGGCGAGAACGAGGCGGAGGCGATCGGCGCGGCGGAAGCCGATGGCGGCCAGCATGGCGAGTTCGGACTTGCGCTCGATGAGGCCGCGGAGGAGGACGACGGCGAGGCCGACGGTGCCGAGCAGGAGGCCGAGCGAGCCGAGCACCTGGAAGGTGGCCATGTAGGTGTTCTGGACGTTTTTGTACATGGCGAGGACGTCGGCGGTGCGATCGACGGTGACGGAGAAATCGCCCAGCTCGCTGCTGAGCGCCTGAGCGACGGTGTCCACGTCGGCGGCGGCGACATCTATGAGTACCACGCCGGCGCCGCTCTGTGAGGGAAAGAGCTTCTGGAAGTTCGCCTCGCCCATGAGCAACTCGCCCTGGAAGATGCTGCCGGCGAGGGTGCCGACGAGGACTAGCTGGCGGGGCGTGCCGGTCTGGTCGGTGATGCTGATGGTGTCGCCGAGCTTGAGGTGGAGGATGTATTTGGCGACCTCGTCGTCGGCGAAGACGGGGATGGCGTCTTTGTCGGTTGGGGTGGTGAGGAGTTCCCATTTATTTGCCGGCGACTTGGGGGCGGCGTCGACGACGTGGAACGCGTTGCGCTGAATGAGTGACGGGGGGACGGATAGAATGGTGGGGCTGCCGGGTTTGGTGAGGTTGAGGCAACTGATGTCTTCGCCGTGCCAGCGGCGGAGGGGCGTGAAGGCGGCCTTGGACCAGATGGGGGCGGCGGGGTCGTCGATGCCGAGGAGCTTGCGGCCGGCGGGGGTGTTGAGATCGCCGGTGAGGGGGATGTCGGATTGGAGCATGAGGCGGAAGCCGCCCGCGCCGGAGGATTTGAGGCCGGTGTCTTCGGGGGCTGCGCCGCGTAGAGCGGCGACGGTGACGAGGGCGAAGGTGGCGAAGGCGATGAGGCCGGCGGTGAGGACACTGCGCGCGCGATGACGGGTGGCGTTATGGATGCTCAGGGTGGTCACGGAATTGCTGGGGCCGTGCGAGGCGGCGCGGCGGGGGCGTAGGCGGGCGGTGAGGAAGGAGAGCCCGGCGATGAGGAGGAGGGTGCCGCCGCCGAGGAAGCCTGTTTCGGGGGACATTTTTTTGGCCATGGCGGCGGCGAGCATGGAGAGGCCGGAGAGGAGGGAGAGGGCGGCAATGACGGTGGAATTTCCGACTTGCGATTGAAGATTTGCGATTGAAGCGCGAAGACCGCGACCAGCGGTCGCGGCTTTACAAAGCGAAGAGGCAGACAGGAATGTCTGCCCCACCGGTTCGATGGCCCAGGCGCCGGCGAGGAGGCTGGCGGCAGGGGTGCGGCCGATGCGCCAGACGGCCCAGAGGATGGCGAGGGCGGCGGCGATGATGCTGGCGAGGAAGCCGAAGACAAGGGTGAGGGAGACGACGTGGAGGTGCATGGCGGTGGTGCCGACGGCGCCGACCCACCAGGTGCGGAGGCCGGCCATCATGAGCCAGGTGTAGGCGATCGCGCCGAGGAGGCCGAGGGCGCTACCGACGACGGCGATGAGGAGGCCTTCGAGGAGGGCCATGCGGCGGAGGGATTTGGGGGCGAAGCCTAGGGAGGCGAGCAGGCCGAATTGGCGGGCGCGTTGCTCGACGTTGAGGCGGAACAGCATAGCGACGAGAAGCAGTGCGGCGACGATGAGGAAGAAGCTGAAACCGATAAAGAGGCCGGCGAAATCGGTGGAGCCGGAGGTGGCGGCAAGTTGCTCGGCTTTGATGGGGCGGAAGGTTAGGCCCATGGTGGCGGGGTCGATTTCTTTGAGCAACGCTTCGGCAAATGGTTTCGCCTGATCGGCGGGAATGCGGAGGCTGGTGAGCTCGCCGAAGGGGCCGGACCAGAGTTTGTGGGCGGCTTCGGAGCTGATGAAGAGTTTGGGGGCGGCTTTGTACTTCTTCCAGTAGTCCTCGTCTTCCTTGCTGATCCAGTCTTTGCGGATGGTGATGCCTTCGGGGGCGTGCCAATCGCTGACGGTGTCGACGTCGGTGAAGCCTTTGTATTTGGGGGTGAGGGATGGATCTGCGCCGAGGCCGGTCATGGGGAGGATGCGGGCGACGCGGAAGGGTTGGCTGGGAACTTCGCGGAGGTCGCCGTTGGGTTGGCGCTGGTAGTAATCGAGGCGGATCTGGTCGCCGATTTTGGCGGAGAGATGGTCGGCGGTCCATTGGTTGAGGGCGATTTCGTTTTCGGCGAGGGGGGAAAAGCGCTCCGCTGCGCGTCGCGGCGAAACGGGGGGTTCGGGGTCGCCGATGTTGCTGATCCCAACGGACATGGCGTAGTGGAGGGTTTTGTCGCTCGCGGTGTTGGCGGCGGTGTTAACCAGGTAGGAGGCGACGCGG
>JBBRIN010000357.1:0-4881 GCA_038221115.1 Tepidisphaerales bacterium | reverse complement strand
AACAGGTCTACATGAGCGGCACGGCCAATTGGGGCGGCGGCGGGATCGGAAACTATCTGAAGGCGAAGCTGATGTGGGATCCGAAGGCGGATGTCGCCGCGCTCGCCGACGAGTACCTGATCCGCGCATACGGCCCGATGGCGGGCCCGGTGATGATCGAGCTGGATGCGGCGCTCGACGACGCGACCAAGCGGCATTACCAGAAGGAAAAGCGGGCTTCCTATACGATGACGCCGGATGTCCTCCGCGGGATCTATTCCGATGGATACGCGGCGCTGGAGGCGAAATTCCTGAGTGCCAAGGCCGCAGCCGCCAGCCCGGCTCAGTCAGCCCGGCTGGTGATGTACGAGAAGGGGATGATCCTGCTGAACGCAAACCTCCGGCGAGCCGGCATGCTCGCCGCCGACCAGCGGTCGCCGCTGTATCGAACGGATGAGCAGATTGACCAACTGCTGGCTGATCCGGCCACAGCGGTGGCGACAGGGGCAAGTTCGGCTGACGCTGCAGGCCAAGGCAAGGCGCTGAGGGTGCATCTGGCGGACCCCGCGCCACCCGCGCCCGCCACTCCGCCAAAGCCGACGCCTTACCTGCTTCGCGGCCCAACCCGCACCCTTCTGCACGTGGACCGCGACGAGGAAGTGCGCGTGACGTTCGTTGCCGTCCCCAAGTCCGCGCAACGGATCCCGTACGTAGTTCACGACCTGCTCGGCCGGAAGATCACGAGCGGCGCTGTTCAGCAGGACGGCTTCGTGAAGTTCGCCGGCAGCCAGGGGCAAACGTACGTGATGGAGATCGAGGGGCGGTCGCCGACTTATGCGTTCAAAGTTGACGGCTGCCGGTACGCGGTACGCAGCGCGAGGCCGGATCACAATGGCATCCACATGCTGAGCCGTACGACGCCGCTCTACGTTTACGTGCCGCCGGGCGCCGCGGCCAACAGCGTCGCCGTCATTCTCAGTACTGCCTCGCCTGGCGAGACCGCAGCGGCGGACGTGCTCACGCCAACGGGCGAGGTCGCCGGCTCGCTGGATACCTCGAAACAGCCGGCGATGCGCTTTGTGCTGCCTATCAAGCCAGGAGCCGGGGCGGTCGAGAGCGGATTCTGGACGGTCCGGTTCAAGAAGCCGGCGGCCGGAGCGGTGGACGATGTTTACCTCGACGTTGCAGGGTCGGCATCGCCATGGCTCGGCATCCAACCCGAGCACCTGCTGGGGGCGGATGCGACGGAATAACGTGCATTGCTACGTGAACACGTCGTCGCGGTGGGAACGGTTTCTCGCCGTACTCGGTAAAGATGACGAGCATTGGGGCTAGTCGAAGCTGCGCAGAGTCCTGCGCACCGCTTCCCCAACATCGCCAACATCTCCCCCATGCGCCGAAGCTCCACGTCCGGGTAGGGGCGCGTCAGATCAGTGCTTCGCCGATGCTGTAGAGCGTCGCGGTTTTCTGGCTTTGTGCGGCCGCGAGCGGAAACTTTCGCACCCCGAGAGCATCAGAATGTCATTCAGCAACCGGGGACCGCCCTATGTCGCGCCTCGCCCGCCAGTTTCTAAACGCCTTCGCCGCACTCTCGCTCCTGCTGTGCCTGGGGACGATTGCGATCGCGATCCGGACCCGCTTCCATCCCCCCACTACTGTCGTCGCCGGCTACTGGAATTACACGCCCCACCCCCAAGCGAGCGGCTATTTTGACGCGTGGAAATTCGCTGTCACCACCGCGCCGGGCCGCTGGACGGGCTGCCTGGTCTTCACTGGATGTGTCGCCGGCCCCGGCCGCTCCGAGCCCGCACCGCGTCCGCCCCGGATCCTTGATCCCGCTCCGGACCTTGTCGACTCCATCAAGGACGAGTGCGACGACACCCTGCGAACCCTTCCCCCTGATCGGGGATTCGCGGGCGTCGTTTACGCCACCCGCCTCTGGGGCCGCCACCGCGAGCTTTACCTCATTACCGCCCCCCACACGACCACCGCCATAGCGTTCGCCATCCTGCCGGCGGCAAGCTTGCTCGTCGCCCTGGCCCGCCGCCGCCAGCGTCGTCACCGCGTCGATCATCACCTCTGTTCGACGTGCGGCTACGACCTCCGCGCCACGCCCGACTGTTGCCCGGAGTGCGGCACACCCGTCACCCCGGAAGTGCCAGCTTGAGTGGCCGAAAGGGACGCGGCGCCTGCGCGTAGAGCCGCTCGACAACCTTCTCCATTCGCCCCAGGACGTCCCAAGCCTCGCAGACCGCCACGATAAGCGGATCATCCAGAGGCATCCCGTTGGCTTGGGCGCGGTGCCACATGCGGTGAAAGTAATCGCGCTGGCTGGCGAGCGATGCGCTCGAGCTGGTTTGAGTTGATATCCTTAGACATCACCCACTGCACGGTCGCAAAGCGCGGCGCGTTTCACAACCGATAGACGGGGATTAGATGAGGGCTGAATAGACGATGGCGCGAACCGGTGGCTGGACCTTCAAGCCAGGCAACGAGCGTGCGGGAGCGTGCCAGTTCACTTAAACGCCGTTGTCATATCTTTGCATCGTCCGGTCGTATGTTCACGCCCCCTGCACGCTCCTGCACGCTTTTGTTGCCGTGAATTCGCATCGGATGTTCCCCCGAGTACACCAGTCGCCCAGGAGGCACCCGACAAACGCCCCCAAATCAGACTAGTCCCTCTAATTCTTTAATCGCGCTCCCGCGGCTCACTCCGCAGCCGCGGCACCATTCGACAAACTCCAACGGATCGATGCGGCGATCTGCCACTTCGCACTTATGAACGGCGTGTCGGGCTACCGCTTGTCGCTAACCGGCGCTCGATTGGAAGACCGGCTGCGTTGCCTCGATCGCCTGGAAGATACCGGAAATCATTTCGTTTCTGCCGGCGAATAGCCCGTCGGGACCGCCCGCGTGAAGGTCGATGAACGGCGCTTCGTACAAGGCGCCCGGCTCAATCACGCCCCGCGCGGTCAACTGCTCGATGATCATCTCAACAAATCAAATCTGCGGCGTCGTCAGGCTCTGGCTGGAAAGCAGCTTGGAAAACGCGGCCTGTGCAGCCGCGCGGTCCATTCCAACCAGGCTTCTCACAAAGTGCGCGAGCGTCGGCGCCTTGCTCCGCGCGAGCATTCCCTTTAGCAGCGACTCGCCATCCTCTAGCCCGATCTTCACCAGCATCCGCTCCAGCTCCTGCAGGTCGGATTGGGTCAATCGCTGGTTCGTTCGCAGGCGGTGGATCACGATATTGGTCAGGTGGCTTTGCAGAAACTGCTCCACCTTTCGCTGATACTCCACCCCGGTCATTCTCGGAATCTCGACGATGGCGTCCTCGTTCACACCGGTGATTTCGTCGGTGAAGTCAGTGAACACGATGTGCCGCTTGGTCTTGTCCAGCAGGGGAACCAGCTCGCGCAATCGCAGCCGCATTTCTTCCAGTCCGGCGATGTCGATGCCCACCCAGAACTCCGTCTCCTGCATCGCCTGCAGATAGCCGAGCTGCGCCTTCACCGCCGGGATCGCGCTTTTCTCCTCCAGCAGCATCGCGATCTCGACCACCTTCTTGCGATCCTTCTCGAAACCGCTCACGTCGTGCTCGACCGTCGCCAGTTGCATCCGCAGGGCCATCAGGTCGAACAGGCGCGATTCGATCTCCTCGGCTTTTATTTCGCTCGGCAGCCCGGCGACTTGCTCCTGCAGCGTCTCACGATCGTCATCGCTCAACTGGTCCCACGCCTTGCGATCCTGGTACTTCTGCACGGCCTGGAGGTGCATCCGCACGATGAAGTTTTCCGCGTTCATCGCGGCCACTTCGGCGTGGAGCAGGTTCGTCGTCGGGGTGCGCACCTTGTCGTCGGGATCGAGCGTCGGCGTCTTCTGCGTGTGGCCCACCAGTTCGACGCGTGCGCGAAACAGCCTGGCCCCCAGCGGCATTCCGCCGCCGCGCTCGATGCCGTCGGGGTTCATCTTGAAGAAGTCAAAATTGTAGCAGAAGTCGAAGATCCGAAAGTCCTTCTTGTCCATCCCCGCCCCCCCTGGCCCGAACAGGTCCGGGCACAGACGCGTGCCGCGGCCGATCATCTGCCAGAACTTGATCTTCGAATAGACCGGCTTGAAGAAGACGAGGTTCGCCACCTCCGGCACGTCGATGCCCGTGTCGAGCATGTCCACCGAGATCGCGATGTGCGGAGATTTGTCCTTCTGCGAGAAGTCGTCGATCACACTCTGGACATATTTCGTTTCATAGTCCACCACGCGGGCAAAGTGACCTGAATACTGCGGGTAGTGGTGATGGAATCGCCTCTCGATGAACTCGGCGTGCTCATGGTTTCGCGCAAAGATGATCGTCTTGGCCAGCCGGTCGCCGCCTTCGGTCTTGTGCCCGTGCTCCATGAGGTACTGCAGGGCCTGATCGATCGTGTTGGCATTGAACAGCCAGTTGTTGATCGCCTGCGGTTCCACGCGGTCGGGCACCGCGGGCGCGTCCGAGTCGTCGCCCCAGTCGGTCGATTCCCATTCCTCCTTCTCCTCGTCACTCAGATCGTCGTACTTGATGCCCCGTCCGGGGAATTTCAGATTCACCTGGATCGCCCGCGGCGGCACGAGAAACCCGTCCTTCACGGCCGTCTCCAGCTCGTACGCGTCGGTCGGTACGCCCGGCTGCAGGCCGAACAACTGATACGTGTTTCGGTCCACCTGCTCGCGCGGCGTCGCGGTCAGGCCGACCAGCAGCGAGTCGAAATACCGGAAGATCGCCCCGAACTTCTGATAGACCGACCGGTGCGCCTCGTCGATGATCACCAGGTCGAAATGCCCCACGCCGAAGCGTGCTTCGAAACCGCTCGGCCCGACGTGGGTCTCGTCGATCAACCCCATCATCGTCGGATAGGTGCAGACATAGAC
>JBBRIN010000356.1:0-4886 GCA_038221115.1 Tepidisphaerales bacterium | reverse complement strand
ACCCAGCCGCCGGCCGAGCATGTCTTCCAAATTCTCCAGCGTCCGCCGGTACGTCAGCGCCAGGCTATCGAGGCACGTCCGAACAAAGTCGCCGCGCGTCGCCGGCCGCTGCTGTTTCGTCTGCTTGCAAAACTCCTCGATCTTCACGGGAAGCTCGCCGGGCGTATAAAACGGCGTGTAGTCCGGATCGATGAGCGCTCCGAAACCCTTGGCCCGCTCGCCCATCTGCGTGAGCTCGGCGTAGGTGTGATCATATCCCTCCGTGCGGAAATGCCGCCGGCATTCCTGGATGAGCCACATCCCCATGATGTTCTTGGGGAAGCGCGTTTTGCCGCCTACGCCCCCCTCGTTGGTGTAGTTGTATTTCAGCGTTTTGTCGTTGATGAGCGGTTCGTCGATCTCGACACCCATGAGCGACCAGGTACCCGAGGAGATGTAGCACCAGTCGTTGCCCTCGGCGGGGACACCGGCGACCGCGCTGGCGGTGTCGTGCAGGCCGGGGGCGATGACCAGGGGCGTTTGCGACAGGCCGCACTCGGCGGCGACGGTCTTCAGCAACGGCCCGAGCACCGTGCCGGACGGAACGACCTCGGGGAGGATGGCGACGGGGAATCCGAGCTTTTCGAGCAGGCCGGTTGCCCAGGCTTTCTTACGCATATCGTACATCTGGCTGGTGGAGGCGATCGAGAACTCGCTCTTCGCTATCCCGGTGAACAGGTAGTTAAAGATGTCGCCGACGAAAAGGAACTTTTTGGCGGCGGACAGGGCCCAATCCTTCGACTCGTGCTGCGCCACGACCTGGTAGAGCGTGTTGATCGGCATGAACTGGATGCCGGTGACCTCGAAAATGTCCTGGCGGGACACCCTTTTGAACGTGGCGTCCATCACACCCTGGGTGCGCGTATCTCGGTAGTGGTAAGGGTTGCCGATCACCTGACCGTCGAGGGAAAGAAGGCCGTAGTCTACCCCCCAGGTATCAACGCCGATGCCGCTCAGGGTGATCTTGGATTCAGGCCCGCCGGCGGCTTTGCGAAGGCCGGTTTTCAGTTCTTCCCACTGCTGAAGGAGATTCCAATGAAGGTGCCCATTGATGCGTCCGGTGGGGTTTGGAAAGCGGTGTTTTTCGTCGAGGATGAGGCGGCCGTTGTTCAGCGTGCCGATGACCGCGCGCCCGCTTTCGGCACCGAGGTCAAACGCCAGATAGTGCGAACCTGCCATGGAATGACCACTCCGTGTGAAGCGAACGATGCGACCCGGGGTGAGCGAATGAAGCCCGCGGAGCCGGTATGTTATCAACGTGACCCGCGGCCGCCAGTTGTCGCCTGCGGCGGCGTGGAATAGCATCTGGCGCATGTCGCACACGCGCGTCAAAATCTGCGGCGTTACCCGTCTAGAAGACGCGCTGGATGCGGCCCGCGCCGGCGCGGATGCCATCGGGATTGTTCTCTACGAACGCGCGCCTCGCTACGTGGCTCCCGACCGCGCGCGCGAGATCCTCGCGGCGCTGCCCCCGTTCGTGACCCCCGTAGGCCTGTTCGTCGACGCGACGGCTGAAGAGGTGCGCCGCACCGCAGGCGAACTGCATCTGAGCCACGTCCAACTGCACGGTGGCGAATCGCCGGATGTCGTGGCAAACCTCGCCGAATTCGTCGTGCTCAAGGCGATCAAGGTCACCCCTTGGCTTAACGAGGCGCTGGCAACCTGGCGCGAGGCGATTGCGGCGCGCCGGCTCCATCACTTACGCGCTTTCGTCCTCGAATCGGCGGGGCCCGGCGTCGGGGGAACGGGTGTCGAAAACGACTGGGCAGCAATCGCTCGCGCCGTTCGGGCCGGGAATTTCGGGAACACTTCGGTGATCGCGGCAGGGGGGCTCACGCCCCAGAACGTCGGCGACGTCGTTCGTCAATTGCGCCCATGGGCGGTGGACGTGAGCTCAGGGGTCGAGGGAACCACGGCCGGAGAGAAGTCCATCGACAAGATTTGTGCATTTATCCGAAACGTGCGAGCCGCCGATCGCGACTGCGGCTAGAGCAATTCAACCTCGCGTGTCGCACGCGGTGGGGCAGACATTCCTGTCTGCCGCTCTCTCGGTGTCGCAGACCCGCCAAAGTCGAGCTTGAATCGCTTTAGCCACCGCTACCGATCCACCCCCGCCGCGATTGGCCGCGTCGTCGGCGCCGTCGTCGGCTTTTCAAATTGAAACGGCTGCGGCGAGATTAACAGCACCTGTTCAAACTGCTGCCCGTTCCCGTCCGTGTACAAAAACTTCCGCCCCAGGCTCGACGAGTTATCCGCATCCGCCGACGGCGCGACGACCAAAAAGTTATTCAGCGGCACGTCCACCATCAGCTTGATGTCGAACAGGTACTCCGGCCGCACGAAGTCGCGCACCATCTCTTCATTGCGAACGGTGTATTGAACCTCGGTCCGCTGCGAACGCACGAGAGGTGTTACTGTGAGCCGCACATCTCCCGGATGCCGCGGCACCGGCCCAAAACGCACCGTTATCGCGTTCTCGGATCGCCCGTACATCTGCCCCACCAGCCCGTTCAGCGGGTGGTAGTATGCAATAAACTGCTCCGCCACATCCTTGTTCACCGGCATCTCGATCGTCGCCGCCACCGATGTCGCCTGAGTCACCTGCGTCACCGGTGCATCGCTCTCGAGGATCTTCTTGAAATAATCCCAGTCCGTCCGCGGCGCGACGCCCACACGAATGCCGTTCATGTACAACTGCTCGTACGTCGATGCATCCACTGCGTGCTCGTCGATGTGCTTCCAGAACTCCTCATCGTGGCTGATCGCCCTGGCCGGCACCAGCACGCGATACACCGTCAGATGTACCAGCAGCATCGGCTCCGGCACCGCATCCTGCGGCACGTCGCGCGGCAGGAAAGACACGCCGTTGCTCAGATCCAGCGGCTTGGGCACGATGTTGTTCGGCTCTTTTTGCTTCGCCGTCTCGCCAGCGCATCCCGCGACGATCAGCAGCAGCACAAACGACGCGTACTTTACCATTGGGAATTCCGGCCTTCCGAATTACAACAAACCGCCCGCTCCGCTCACAATGACGCGATCAATTCTATCACGCCGTCCAGCCCCTCACTCCATTGTTCTCGGCCAATGTTGATCGGCGGCGCAAGTCGAACCACTGTTTTCGCCGTCAGGTTCACGATCAGCCCACGAGCCAGCGCCCGATCCAAAAACTTTTCCGGCGCCTCTTTCAGCTCGATCCCGATCATCAAGCCCCGCCCGCGCACCTCCGCGATCCGATCCTGCACCCGCGGCTCCTCGCGCAATCGCGCAAAAGCCATTTCACCGAGCGCCGCAGCGTGGCCCACCAGGTTCTCCCGCTCGATCACATCAAAGATCGTGCGCGCCACCGACATGCAGATCGGATTGCCGCCGAGCGTACACCCGTGTGTGCCCGGCACCAACAGCCTCGCCACCTCCGGCTTAGCGTACATGCAACCCGCCGGTAGCCCGCCGCCGATCGCTTTCCCCAACGTCATCACGTCCGGCTCGACCGCGCACGATCCGGCTGTACCGCTGGCGCGCTTCCCCGAACCCTTTCCCGCGCTCGCGCAAAAATGCTGATGCGCAAACCACTTTCCCGTCCGGCCGCCCCCCGTCCACACCTCGTCAAAAATCAGCGTCAACCCCCGCTCATCGCAAAGCTCGCGCACGCGCAGCGGATAATCCGCCGGGTACACATTCATCCCCCCCTCACCCTGGATCGGCTCCATGATGACGCCGCAGGTCTCATCATCCACCGCCGCCGCCAGCGCATCGAAATCTCCCCCTTCGACATGGACGAACCCCGGCACCTCCGGCCCGAATCCAGCACGGTAGGTCGCGTTCCCCGTCGCCGCGATCATCGCCAGCGTGCGCCCGTGAAAGCTCTTATGCAGCGAGATCACCTTCCACCGCTTGCTGCCGTTCTGGCTCCCGCGCAATCGCGCCAGCTTCACCGCCGCCTCATTCGCCTCTGCTCCGCTGTGACAAAAGAACGCCTGGCCCTTAAAGGCATGCCGATTGATTCGCTCGGCAAACTCAATCTGCGGCTCGGTGTAAAAAGTGTTCCCGACGTGCCACAACTTCTTCGCCTGCTCATGAGCCGCCGCCACCAGCGCCGGATGGCAATGTCCCAGAATGGATCCGCCAAACCCCGCAAATAGGTCCAGGTACCGTTTCCCATCCGAATCCCACAAGATCGATCCCTGCCCCCGCACCATGTCGATCGGAACGCGCGCATAGTTGCCGATCAGCACCTCGCGCCCGCGCTGCAGGATCTGCTCGGTCTTCGAACTCTCTTGCCCCATCTCTGCCGTGTCCTTTCTCAAAACCGCCAGACGATATCAAATCCATTACATCGATGCGAACGCGCCACATCGACTCATGGCACAAATCGGACATTCTCCGAAAAGCGAATGAATGCCAGAATCGCCTCCCGGTTCCTCTCCCACCCCTGCGCCCCGCTGATCGCCCGCGGCAACTCCAATGTGATCATCGGAATGCCCCGGTCGATCCCCGCCCAGCTTCCCAGGCTTCCCGGCGTCGGATAGCCAATCGTGTCCTTGCTCGCGTACCCGTTCAAACTCGACATCGCCCGCGCGATCTCCTTCGCCGGCCCGTCATAGTTAGTGCACGGCTCGCCCACGATTGAATGGATCGACAGAATCCGCCGCGGCTGCCAGTCCTCAATTACCGCCATCAGCGCCTGCACCTCCGGCTCGCTCCCCGCCGCTGTGCCGCCGAAGTTCCCGCCCTTGGGCGTGCGCTTCCAATTCATCGCCGGAAAGTTGCGATTTAAATCCACCTGCCGCGCGTTTACCCGCACGCCCCGATACAACCCATCTGGGTTCGCCTCGACAATCACCGCCACT
>JBBRIN010000355.1:0-4921 GCA_038221115.1 Tepidisphaerales bacterium | reverse complement strand
CGACCTGCAGAGCAACGACTCGCTGCTGCAGCGCATCGCCGACGCGACGGGCGGGCGGATGCTTACGCCGTTCGACGTTGAAGGAGCCAATGTCTTCACTCGCGAAGGGCTTCTTGTCACGGCATCGCCGCTACCGATTTGGGACATCCTGATTCCACTGCTTTTGGCGCTGGTGATCCTGGATGTCGCCGTCCGCCGCATTGCCTGGGATTGGCTGGCGACCAAGCGGCTCGCAGCCGCCGCGGCACAACGGGTGCGCGACTTTACGATGACGACGCGGAAGGTTGAATCGGCCCCGACGCTGGATGCGCTCAAGAAGGTGAGGGAGGATGTGGCCGAGCAGAAATTCAAGCCGGCGGAGAAAGGCTCCGCCGTTGCCCGACCCGATCCGAGCGCGAAGTTTGTTGCCAAGGGGGGAGTGGAAGGAGATATCAGCAGCGTGGTGGGCGGGGCTACGGATAAGCCGGTGCCGTCGGCGCCGAAGGGGAAGATTGAACCCAAGGGCGCGCCCGCGAGTGGCGTGACCGGAAGCCTTCTGGAAGCGAAGCGGCGGGCGCAGCAGCAGATTCGTCAAAAGGAACAAGGCGACAGCGATAAATAGGCGGAGGAATAACGAATGACGACATTCGAATTCACGAATCAATGACGAATGACGAATGAGCGAAGGCGCGGCCAGGCTTCATTCGTGAATTCGAATTTCGTCATTCGTCATTCACGAGAATCTAACTTCACCCAAAGGATCACCCTTATGCCCCAGCCTCCCGTCCCCGGCGTCGACGCCGCCGTTCAGGCCCAGTGCGACGCCTTCCGCGCCGACTACGCCGCGGTGAAGAATGAAATTGCCAAGGCGATCGTCGGCCACGATGAGATCATCGACGGCGTGCTCACGTGCCTGTTCGTCGGCGGGCACGCGTTGCTGGAAGGCGTGCCGGGCTTGGGGAAGACGGCGCTGATCCGGGCGCTGGCCGATGCGCTGAGCCTCAAATTCAACCGCATTCAGTTTACGCCTGACCTGATGCCCGCGGACATCACGGGGACGAATATCATTCAGGAGAATGCCGAGGGTCGCCGCCAGCAGGTATTCCAGGAAGGCCCGCTGTTTGCGCAGATCTGTCTGGCGGACGAAATCAACCGCGCGACGCCCAAGACGCAGAGCGCGCTGCTGGAGGCGATGCAGGAAAAGCAGGTCACGGCCGGCGGGAAGATCCGAAAGCTGGAGCAGCCCTTCTTTGTGATGGCGACCCAAAACCCGCTCGAGCAGGAAGGGACGTACCCGCTGCCCGAGGCGCAGCTCGACCGGTTTTTCTACAAGCTTCACGTCCAGTACTCGGGCCGGCAGGAGCTTCACGAGATCCTCAACCGCACCACGAGCGGGCACAAGCCCCAGATCAACCCGGTGCTCGATGCCCACAAGATCCTCACGCATCAACAGCTCGTGCAGCGCGTCGTCATCGCGCCGCACGTACAGGATTACGCGATTCGCTGCGTGCTAGGGACGCACCCGCAGGGCATTTATTCGATCCCGATGGTGAACCAGTTCCTTCGCGTTGGAGCGAGCCCCCGCGCGGCGCAGGCGATCACGCTGGGCGCAAAGGTTCGCGCGCTGTTGGATGGCCGGTTTCACGTCAGCTTTCAGGACATCAAGGACGTTGCCATCCCGGCGATGCGACATCGGCTCATCCTGAACTTTGAGGGCGAAGCCGAGGCGATCACCACGGACATGGTGCTGCAGAAGGTGTTGTCGGAGACGCCGACGACGTTGCAGGAGGAGGCAGGAGCATCGGTGGCCCGGCGATAAGATCGTAACTCTATGCCGTATACATCCTGGTGGATCATGGAGCACAAGAAGTTGACCGACATGACTCCCGCCACTCATCGCTCCCTCGCCGTGGAACTTTTCAACCATACATGGTCTCTCATCGACCGCCCTGTCCGCTCCGCTGTTGAGGACGATGAGATGCTGCACGCTGCGCACGCCTCGCGCCATCATTGGTCACACGCCGCCGGCGCCGCGCCTGCCAATCTCGCGGTGGGCGAATGGCAGCTTTCTCGCGTCTACGCGGTGCTGAAGCGCGCGGAGCCCGCGCTTCACCATGGCCGCCGCGCGTTGGAACTTGCCGAGCAGCACGATCTGGGGCACTTCCAGCTCGGCTGCGCTCATGAAGCGATGGCCCGCGCGTACTCGTTGGCGGGGGACCGCGACAGCTTCGACCGCGCGCGGGCTCAAGCCAGACATGAGCAAGCGCAAATCGCCGATCCGGAGGACGCGACGGTTCTCGCGGGCGACCTTGCCACGTTGGTGCGGCCATGAGAACACCGGAGTTCAACTGGATTCCCTGGGTTGTCACCACGGTGATTGCGATCTCGGTGTTCGCGCTGGTCCTGTCGGTTCGCCATGAGTTGCGCCGCCGCGAGGGGCGCGGCCGCGTCTGCGCTGCGTTCGGTTACGATCTGCGGGCCTCGCCCGAACTCTGCCCTGAGTGCGGCATGCCGGTCGCCGGGGAGCTGATTCGCATTCCGCTTCGCGACCAGGCGTTCAATCGCGAGTGGCCGGCGAATCGCATCGCCCCGCGCAAGCCGGCGCCGGGCGAGCGACTGGCATTCGTTCATGCCGCCGCGTCGGCGCGACAGGCGGAGGTCCTCGCCAATCAGTTCCGCGCCAGGGGCATCTGGTGCGAGGTTCGGCCTGGGCCTGACGAGACCGCACTGCTTCTTGTTCCCGCGCTGGACGCTCCAATGGCCGGTGCCATCATCGCCCGCTTCGCCGCCGTTCCGCTGGCGTCGCCGCCCCACGATCCGCTCAACCCCAACCAAGCCTGAGGAATTCACGCCGTGGCCACGTATAAAATCCCCCCCAACACCGGCAAAGTGAAAGTGGCCATGGCGCTGGGCGGAAAGTTTTCGGTTTGGAATGGGAAGCAGGGGCAGCACGAATTCGCCATTCAGTGCCGCAACCGCAAGCAGGCCGAGGAGATCGCAAAGCTGATCAACAGCCGCCAACACAACGGTGTGATCAACGTCCAATGAATCCGTCTTCATCCACGAATGAGCACGAATGGCACGAATGAAGAAGAGCAAGGGGGGCTCTGCTTCGTAACACTGCAACCCCGCGCCTCCCAAACGCTTTCTTATTCGTCGGCATTCGTGACAATTCGTGGACGCTCTGAATTGGATTTATGCCCCAGGTAACGACGAACAAGCCCGCCGCGCTTCTCGACCCCGCCTTCATGGCCCGCCTCGACCAGCTCGATGTCATGTCGCGCAAGCTGCTCGCGGGCAAAATGAAAGGCGAGCGCCGGTCCAAGCGCCGCGGGCAGTCGGTTGAGTTCGCGGACTATCGCAACTACGTCGTCGGCGACGATCTGCGCTTCATCGACTGGAATATCTATGCCCGACTCGATCGGCTTTTCTTGAAACTGTTCCTCGAGGAAGAGGATCTGTCGCTCTACATCCTGGTTGATGTGAGCAAATCCTGCGACTACGGCGATCCGAATAAGGCGCTGTACTTCAAAAAGGTCGCCGCGGCGCTCGGCTACATTGGGCTCGTCAACTACAATCGCGTCACGATCTCGGCGATGTCGGATGGCATTGTCGCTGAGACCGGGGCGATGCGCGGGCGCAAGCGCGTCGCGCAGATGTTGGATTTCGTCAACAAGCTCGAGCCCACCGGCACGAGCCATTTCACCGATGCCTGCCGCCGATTTGCCCTGGCGCATCGGCAGCGCGGCGTCCTCGTCGTCCTCTCCGATTTCTTCATCAAGGAAGGCTTTGAGACGGGACTCAAATATGTCGCTTCCGGTAAGTACGACCTGTTCGCGGTCCAGTGCCTCAGCCCGCAGGAGATTGCGCCTGAGCTGCAGGGCGATCTGAAGCTGCGGGACATGGAGGACGATGATTTGGCGGAGGTTTCGATCACCCAGCCGCTGATTAAGCAGTACAAATCGAACCTGAACTCGTATTGCCTCGCGCTGAAGGAGTATCTGACCCGACGCGGAGGCACTTATCTGTTCAGCTCGACGGCGGTGCCGTTCGATACCTTGGTCCTCAACTATCTCCGCGAGCGCGGGTTGCTTGGCTGACAACCAACAACCAACTACTCGCAACGAACAACTACTCTATGTCCTGGCTTCCCTCATTCCTCAACCCCTGGACCGCCGCTCTTGCCGCCGGCATCGCCATGCCGGCGCTTCTCGTCCTTTATTTTCTCAAGCTCCGCCGCCGGGAGCTCGCTGTGTCCTCGACACTGTTATGGCGCAAGGCGATTCAGGATCTGCAGGTCAACGCACCTTTCCAGAGGCTCCGCCGCAACCTGCTCCTGCTTCTCCAACTGCTGCTGCTGGTATTTCTCTGCCTGGCTCTCTCGCGGCCGGTCGCCAACTTGTCGCAGAACGCCGCTCGATTATCGGTGATCCTGATTGACCGCTCGGCGTCCATGTCCGCCGTCGAAGATTACTCGGGCACCAAGCGCACACGACTTGAAGAAGCCAAGCGACAAGCCCGGTCGCTCATCGAATCGATGTCGCGCCACGATCAGGCGATGGTGATTGCGTTCGACGATTCGGCCGATGTGATTCAGCCCCTGACGGCAGACCCGGCCACGCTGAAGAATGCGGTCGATTCCGTCCAACCGACCGATCGTCACAGCCGGCTGAAGCTTGCTTACAAGCTGGCGGAGGCGCAGGTGAAGTTTTATCCCGAGCAGCTTCGCCCGAATGAGAAGCCAACCGTGTTCGTCTACTCGGACGGTCGCATCGCCGATCTGAAGGATCTGACCGTCCAGGCGGACGTGAAGTACACTAGGATCGGGCGCGACGACACGGTGAACGTCGCCGTCGTTTCCCTGAGCGCCAAGCGCAACTACGAGCAGCCAACCCAGGTGCAGGTGTTCGCGCGGCTCGCGAACTTCGGGCCCGATCCGGTG
>JBBRIN010000354.1:0-4930 GCA_038221115.1 Tepidisphaerales bacterium | reverse complement strand
GAAACCAGCAGGCCCGAGCGCCGCAGCGCTCGTCCCGATGAAGTACACGTTGGATGATCGGCTCAGGTGCCCGCCGCGGCGCGGTCCTCCGCGCTCTCCTTCTTCGCCTCCGCGGCAGCGCTCGCGGCCGCCGCCTGCTCCTTCTTCGTCGCCCCCTTGCGCTTCTCGACGAGCCGCACCGCCTTGCCCACCCGGTCTCGCAGGTAGAACAGCTTGGCACGCCGCGTCTCGCCGCCGCGCTTCACGATGATCTTTGCAATAAACGGCGAATGCAGTGGAAAGATGCGCTCCACGCCCTCGTTGTTCACAATCCGGCGGACGATAAATGTCTCATTGATGCCGGCGCCTTTGCGAGCCAGCACCGTCCCCGAAAAAATCTGCACTCGCTCCTTTTCGCCTTCGATGATGCGCGTGTGTACGTCCACCGAATCCCCGATCTGAAACTGCGGGACGTCCTGCTTCAGGCTGCTGGATTCAACGAGGTCGAGGATCTTGTTCCGCATGGCTGTCTCCGATCGGTTCTGGCTGTTCGCCTGGCGTTTTATTTGGTCGTTTCTTCTTCGATTCGGTTTCCGTCAATAGCGCGTGCCGTGCCAGGTATGCCTGCCATAGGTCCGGGCGGCGCTCCTGCGTCCGAAGCCGCCGTTGTTCCAATCGCCACTCCGCGATCGCCCGGTGGTTGCCGCTCAGCATCACGTCCGGCACCGGCATGCCGCGAAAATCGCGGGGCCGCGTGTACTGCGGGTGCTCGATCAACCCGTCCGCAAACGTCTCGTCCGCGGCGCTCTGCTCGTGCCCAAGCACGCCCGGCAGCAGCCGCACGATCGAGTCCACCAGCACCATCGCCGGCACCTCCCCGCCGCTGAGCACGTAATCGCCGATGCTCACTTCCAGCGGTCGCAGGCCATCGACAATCCGCTCATCAAAGCCTTCGTAATGCCCTGCTATAATCAGCAGTCGCCGCTCGCTCGCCAGCGCCTCGGCCATCGCTTGATTGTAAGTTCGACCCTGCGGCGACAACAAAACGCGCGTCGCCGGTCTCGGGTCCCGTGCCTCAACCTGCTCGACCGCGTCAAACAGCGTCTGGCACATCATCACCATGCCCGGCCCGCCGCCAAACGGCCGGTCATCCACCGACAGGTGGGCATCCGTCGCAAAATCGCGGACGTTGGTCAGGTGGTACTCGACCAACCCCTTTTCCGCCGCCCGCTTCGGAATGCTCGTGCCCAGCACCGGGCCAAACATCTCCGGGAAGAGGGTCAGAATGTCGATGCGCAAAGGCATGAGACCAGCAGACTGCTATGCCGCGGCCACTCAAGCCGGTGTCGGTGTTGGTGTCGGGGCCGGTGTCGGTCCGCCTTCCTTCTTGGCAGGCTCCACCGGAGGCGCCTTCGGCTTCCCCGGCTTCGGCAATCGCAATTGCTTATGCTCCAGACCGTTCCGCTTCAGCAACGTCGAAACCGTCTCCGAAGGGATCGCCCCCAGATCGAGCCAGTGCTTGCACCGGTCCAGCTTCACCACGAACCGCTTCATCTTGTCCTTCAGCTTCGGGTCATAATGACCCAGCTCTTCGATGACGCGCCCATCGCGCGGCGAGCGCGAATCGATCGCGCTCACGCGATAAAATGGCGCATTCTTACGGCCCAATCGCTTCAAACGTAACTTGACGGCCATGCGGTCTCCGTGGCTTTCTGCTTCCTCGCTCGTGCTTTGCGCCGGTCTTGCCCTCTTCGGGCCAGAATTCTAGCGAATCGAAAAGTATACCGGGGGGGATCAAGTTTACAAGAGTCTGCATCGTTTGACAAATACGCGATCCTCTTTAGGATACTCCCTTCCTCTTTGAACGGGGCATTCGTTGAGAGGTCCAGCCTTAATCGAAGGCCGGAAGGGTAAGCGAAGCAGGTCGGATCGCGGTTTGAACCGACTTGAGCCCCCCGAGGACGAAGTTACCGCGGCCGGTTCGGCCTCTTGTGCCCTCCCGGTCCCTCTTCCCCTCGACCGCTTCCGCGTTCGTTTCGCGGACGGTTGACCCATCGCAAGTGCATCACTACCCCGTGGTGTAACGGTAGCACATCAGTTTTTGGTACTGATTGTCATGGTTCGAATCCATGCGGGGTAGCTTTCTCAGTTCCGAGAAGCCAGTGCTGAGTGCTGAGCCAATCGCTCCTTCCTCAGCACTCAGCTCTCAGCACTATGTCGCTCACCGCCATCATCCTCGCCGCCGGTCGCAGCACCCGGATGAAGTCCGGCCGCCCCAAAGCCCTGCACGAGGTCTGCGGCCGCCCCATGCTCGAGTACGTCTTGCGCGCCTGCTACGGCGCCGGTTGCGAGCGCATCCTCATGGTCGTCGGCCACGGCAAAGAAGCCATCGTCGATTATTTCGGCCACGACAAACGCATCCACTGGATCGAGCAGACCGAGCAGCTCGGTCACGCCGCCAAAATGTGCGAGTCCGAGCTGCGCAAGCACCACGGCGACGTCTTCGTCCTCGCCGGTGACGGCCCCCTCATTCGCGCCGAGGTCCTCAAGACGCTTCACGAAGCCCATCGCGCCGATCGCGCCGCCGCAAGCATGGCCACCGCCGTCCTCGACGACCCGACTGGCTACGGCCGCGTCGTCCGCGACGCCAATGGCGAATTTCTCGAAATCGTCGAACAGCTCGACGCCACCCCCGACCAGCGCGACATCCGCGAGGTCTTCCCCAGCTACTATTGCGTGCGCAGCGAAGACCTGCTCTTCGCCCTCGCCCAACTGAAAAACGACAACAAAAAACGCGAGTTCTACCTCACCGACATCTACGCCCACCTCCGCCGTGCCGATAAAAATGTCGTCGCCATCCAGGCCGTTACTCAGGAAGACGTCATCGGCGTCAACACCCGCCAGCAGTTGGCCGAGGTCGACGCCATCATGCAGGAGCGCATTCAACGCCAGCTTCGCGAAAGCGGCGTCACCGTTGTCAGCGGCGTCAACAGTTACATCGAAGCCGACGTATCGGTTGGCACCGACACCGTCATCCACCCCTTCACCTTCATCGGCCGCGGCACCAGCATCGGCCCCGAGTGTACGATCGGCCCCTTCGCCGTCATCCCGCGCGAAAGCATCGTTCCCGAAGGAACCACCGTCATCCGCAATGTATCCGAACAGGCAGCTGTGTAACGAGAACCCATGTCGCACCTGGACGCCGACAAACTCAAAGTCTTCACCGGACGCGCCAACTCCACGCTCGCCCAGAAGATCTGCGATTACCTCCAGATCCCCCTCGGCCAGGGCCGCACCGAGCTGTTCCCCGACGGCGAACTCATCGTCAAGGTCGAAGAAGACGTCCGCGGACGCGACTGCTTCATCGTCCAGCCCACCAGCCACCCCGTTAACGCGCATCTGATGGAGTTGTTCATCTGGATCGACACCCTGAAGCGCGCCAGCGCCCAGCGCGTCACCGCCGTCATTCCGTACTTCGGGTATGCGCGCCAGGATCGCAAGGACGAAGGCCGCACTCCCATCACCGCCAAGCTCGTCGCCAACCTGCTCGAGCGCGCCGGCGCCGATCGCGTCGTCTCCGTCGATCTGCACGCCGCCCAGGTCCAGGGCTTCTTCGACATCCCCGTCGACCACCTCAACGCCGGCCCCGTCTTTGGCAAGTGGTTCAAGAGCCTCGGCCTCAGCAACATCGTCTTCGTCTCGCCCGATGTCGGAAACGTGAAGCGCGCCCAGGTCTACGCCAACCTGCTCGGCGGCGAGATCTGCATCATCGACAAGCGCCGCAAGAGCGGCACCGAAGTGAGATCGGCCCACATCATCGGCGACGTCGCGGGCCGCGACGTCTTCATGACCGACGACATGATCACCACCGCCGGCACCGTTGCCGAAGCCTGCAAAATCCTCCGCGACAACGGCGCGAACAGCATCTATATCTCCGCCACCCACGCCGTTTTCGCCCCGCCGGCGATCGAGCGACTGTCCGCCTGCCCGTTCACCAAGCTCGCCGTCACCGACACCATCCCCGTCGGCAACCGCGCCGACGGAATCAAGGATCGTCTCGTCGTCCTAAGCGTCGCCGACCTGGTCGGCGAAGCCATCCACCGCATCCACCACAACGAATCCGTCAGCGCCATCTTCAAAAAAGACGGCAAAAGTGGAATGAAATGAGCAAGAGGAGTTGGTAGTTGCTAGTTGATAGCAAAACCAACCATCAACTACCAACTACCAACTGGAGTAAAACATGTCCCAAACCGCAACCGTCACCGCCAAGCCCCGCACCGAACTCGGCTCCCGCGCCAACAAACGCCTCCGCGACGCCGGCTTCATCCCCGGCGTCATCTACGGCCACAAAGAAGCCGTCGTCCCCGTCACCCTTCCCAAGAAGGACGTCGTCGGCCACCTGAACCGCGGCGCACACCTCTTCGACCTCGCCGTCGATGGCAAGAGCGAGAAGGTGCTCGTCAAGGAGGTGCAGTACGACCACCTCGGCATCGAAGTCATGCACGTCGACTTCGCCCGAGTCAGCCTCGACGAAAAGGTCGAGCTCACCATCGCGCTCGAGCTCAAAGGCACCCCAAAGGGCGAAGCCGAGGGCGGCGTCCTCCAGCAGATCATCAGCGAGCTCCAGGTCGAATGCCTCGTCACCGATATCCCCGATATCATCCGCCACAACGTCTCCGAAATGGCGCTGAATGACGTCCTTCACATCAAGGACCTCAAGCTCCCGCCGGGCGTCAAGGCGCTCCAGGACGAGGACTTGATCGTCGCCACCGTCAAGGAAATCGTCGAGGTCGTCGACGAGGCCGCCGTGGTCGCCCCCGCCGAGGGCGCCGCCGAACCCGAAATCATCGGCAAGAAGAAGGAAGACGAAGAGGCCGAGGAGGCGGCAACACCGAAGAAGTAACGCAAACGCAGTTGTTGGTTGCCGGTTGTTAGTTGTTAGTCGGATTGC
>JBBRIN010000353.1:0-4948 GCA_038221115.1 Tepidisphaerales bacterium | reverse complement strand
GTGGAGCCGAAGCCACTCGGCCAGGTGGCGGAACTGTTGTTGTTCGAGCATGACGTATTGCTGAAAGCGTTTGGGCCAACGAAGCGCGGGGAGCAGGCCAAACGATAGAAAGCCGAACAGCAGCGCGTGTGAGAGGCGCGGCGACTGCTTGCGGGCGAGCGGCCGCGCCAATCCGTAGACGAGGGCGAAGCCCAGCGGATCGGTGCCTTCAGATGGCGAAGGGCGCGGAAGTTGGGAGGCAGTGGCGTTCAATTGAAATCGAGTCGTATCCGATCCGGAAGCCGGTGTCGATTAGACGGCGGTGCGTCGTGCGGTGGCGGCGACCGTTTGATGTCTGGGAAATGCCTGGCCGCACCGGCGGCAGAAGCGTGCGCCGACGGGGTTTAGCTGGCGGCAGCCGGGAGAACCGCATTGCATGGAGGCGGGAGGCACCGCATTGGGATTCGTGGTGTAAGTCAGTTGCATGGGCGACGGCCCCGGCTGCCAGGTGCCGATGATGTGTCGATTGACGTGGCCTGGCGCCGGTCCGGCTGAGAGGCCCAGCAGCGAACCGATGCCACGAATCATCTTGACGAGAATCCAGCCGCCGAACACGAGCGCGGTGACGGCGATGACGCCTACGAAGATGAATACCGTCAGGAGGACTTCAGCCATAACGACTCCGGGCTGAATCGATTCTAGGCGCACCGGGCGTCATACCGTTGCCGCGCCGGCCGGGGCGAGCGTTTCGCCGCAGAAGATGCAATAGCGGTCGTGCGGATCGGGGTAGGCGCCGCATTTATGGCAGCGGCGCACGGTGGCAGTGAGCCGGATGCCGCAGTGGAGGCAGAACTGATCGCCGGTCTCGATAGATTGGCGGCACTTCTGGCAGACGAGACGGCCGCCGTCGACGATGGGCTGAAAAAATCCCGCCTGCTCGGCCCCGCCATGGAGCGTGCGACCGCCGCCGGTGTGGATCAGCGGAGGCAGCGGGGGCACCATGGGGCCGGTGTAGCCATTGCGGAGCGGCGGCGGGCCGGCAATGGCCAGGGCACGCTGGAACTCATCGGCCGACGTATAGCGTTTGTCGAGCCGGGCGTAAGACTTTTTGAAAACCTCGTCCAGGTATTTGGGGACCAGCGGATTGATCTCGCTGGGGAGATTGGTGCCGGCGGGGCGCTCACCGGTGAGGAGCTCATAGAGCATGACGCCGCAGGCGTAGAGGTCGGCGCGGGCATCGATTTCGGCGCCGCTGCGCTGTTCGGGGGCCATGTAGTCGAGGGTGCCGGCGATTTGGCCGGCGGTGCTGCCGGACATATCGGTGGAGTACATGATCGAGCCGACGGCGGTCTGGGTCGCGGCGCGGCCGAGGCCGAAATCGGTCACTTTGATCGCCCCATCCGAGGCGAAGCCATCGCGCTGGGTACGTTCGTGGACGAGGATGTTTTCAGGCTTCACATCGCGGTGGATGACGCCGTGGGCGTGCGCGTGGCTCAGGCCGGAAAGGACCTGACGCATGATGGCAACGGCGTCTTGCGGCTTGAGATTGCGGCTTTGGATCAGCGGGCGCAGGCTGGTGCCGGGGATGTACTCCATCGTGAGGTAAGGCGGATCGGCATACGGGTCAAAGCCCATGGCGCGCACGATGTTGGGATGCGTGAGTCCATGAATGGCGATGCCCTCGCGCTGAAGGTTGCGGACGTATTGCGGGTCGGTCGGGATCTTCATGGCGACAAGCTGGTCGGTCCAGACGTGGTGGCGGGCGCGCCAGACCTCGCCGAACGTGCCGCCGCCGATCTTTTCCTGGAGGACATATTCGCTGATGCGTTGGTTTGGCGTGGGCATCGGGGGGTATCCCTTCCTACGGGTAACTACGCGTCCATCTTTTCCGCGATCCAATCGCAGGTTAACAGATTATAGACACCTGCGAAGAGCGCGCCGGTTGTGAAGAAGGTCCATGCGGTCGCGCCGGGGAGTTGCCAATGGAACAACCTGGCGAGCAAAAGGGCTTCCAGAACGGTGTACGAAAAGATCAAAGCGCCACCGGCAAGGTTGCTCTGAAAATTGGCCACCCAGGCAATGATGAAGAAGGTGGCCCAGGGGACGAGCAGCACGATGCCGGTCCAGGAGACGATTCGGCCGGTGCCGGAGAGGAGGGTGTGCTTGGTGGCATCGTCCATCCGCCACCAGGAGATGGCGGCTGCGATGACGGTGAGGGTGACCATGCCGCCGACGACTTTGCCGGTTACCGTCTTGAGGAAGTCCATCGCGGGAGATTCTACCGGAGGGGCGGGCGGCGGTCGCGTTATAAATGGCGGGGATTCGTTGAATGGGCTGGGTAAGACCAACGGGGGGAGGGGGTTGCGCCAGCGGCCGGCACAGGCGCTCTGGGGGGATAAATCGCGCAGTATTGCCTGAGTCTACTTCATTTGATTCTGATGGAGATTGGGTCGATCATTCGCGGCCCCAGATGTACCGCGCCAGCCGAAAACCCCGTCGATTCGACTTCCCGACGGGTAAGAGCGTTGCGGGTAAGTATCAGGTTGAGCGGCTGTTGGGGACGGGGTGGGAGGGGGAGGTTTATGCGATCGTGGAGCGGAACACGGGGATCCGCCGGGCGGCAAAGTTTTATTACCCGCACCGCGACCCGACGGGGAAGGCGGCGATCACTTATGCACGGAAGCTGGATGCGCTGCGGCACTGCCCGATCCTGATGCAGTACCACCATCAGGAGATCGCCTATGTGCGGAAGCGCAAGGTGGTGGTGGTGATCAGCGAGCTTGTGGAGGGGTTGAAGCTGAGCGAGTTTTTGAAGAGCCAGCCGCAGGGGAGGCTGAGCGCTTTTGAGGCGCTCCACGTGCTGTACGCCTTGTCGCGCGGCATCGCGCCGATTCATGCCCGGGGGGAGTATCACGGGGACATCCACGACGACAACATCATGATTCGGCGGCAGGGGATTACGTTCGAGCTGAAGCTGCTGGATTTTTTCGATCTGGGGAAGCCGACGAAGACGAAGATTCATAAGGACGTGCTGAACCTGGTGCAGGTGTTTCACACGATCGTGGGCGGGCGTGATCGGTACCGGCAGCAGCCGAAGGTGGTGAAGGAGATTATTCGGGGGTTGAAGGACTCGCTGATCCTGGAGCGATTTCAGAGCGCGGGGGATTTACAGAGGCATTTGGAGAATTTGGAGTGGTGAGGGTGACTCGGCTTGGTGTAGCCATTGGCTAAGTCGAGGTTGCCCCCTCACCCTAACCCCCTCCCCCGAGTGCGGGGGCGAGGGGACAGGAGGGTGCCTTGCGATTGGTTGGGGGGGCAACATAATCGCCAGAATGAGTGACGCATCGAAAGTGGTGACTCGTTACGCGCCGTCGCCGACGGGATATCAACACGTGGGAGGGGCTCGGACTGCGTTGTTCAGCTGGCTGCTGGCGCGGCATTTTGGGGGGACGTATCTGCTGCGGATTGAGGACACCGATCTGGCGCGGAGCACGGAGGATGCGGTTCATAAGCTGGTGGAGGACCTGCAGTGGCTGGGGTTGAACTGGGATAACAAGGAGTTAGTTTTTCAATCGAAGCGGCTGGATGTTTACAACAAGCTCATCGACGGGATGATCGCGAAGGGGCAGTCTTATAAGGCATGGGAGACGCCGGCGGAGCTGGAGGAGAGTTGGAAGGCGGCAGGGAAGGCCAAGCGGCAGTACGTGTATCGGCGGACGGAGGTGACGGCTGAGCAGGTGAAGCAGTACGAGGCCGAGGGGCGGGCGCATGTGGTGCGGTTTGCGATGCCGGTGAAGGATTATCGGTTTGATGACGCGGTGGTAGGCCCGGGCCAGGGGGTGGCGGCGGATCAGGTGCAGGACTTTGTCATCCGCAAGAGCGATGGGATGCCGACGTTTCATCTGGCCGTTGTCGTGGACGATGCGGAGATGGGCGTGACGCACGTGCTGCGGGGGCAGGAGCATTTGCTCAATACGGTGAACCATATCGCGCTGCAGGAGGCGCTGGGGTATCAGCGGCCGGTGTACGCGCATCTGCCGGTGATTTTGGCGGGCGACACGGGGGCGAAGCTATCGAAGCGGGCGCGGGATCAGAAGATCCGGCAGCGGGCGCACGAGTGGATCAGGTCGGCGAAGAAGACGGCCGCCGAGTTGGCGGAAATGAGCGGGATCGCCGCGGATCGGCTGGAGGAGTGGTTGACGAACGACAAGAAGCAGTTGGATTTGTCGGAGCAGCCGGAGGTGATGAAGGCGATCGGGCTACGGGAGCACGATTTGCCGGAGATCATGGTGCGCGACTTCCGTAAGAACGGGTATCTGCCGGAGGTGCTGAATAACTTCCTGGCGCTGCTGGGGTGGAGCCCCGGCGGAGATCGGGAGCGGATGACGATGGCGGAGATGGTTGAGCTGTTTTCGCTGGAGGGCGTGGGGAAGGCGAACGCGCGGTTCAATCGGGAGAAGCTGGTGGCGTTCAACAAGGAGGCGGTGGCGGCGGCGACGCCGGAGCGGTTGTTGGCGGGGTTTCGGGATTATCTGAAGGCAAACCCGGAGTCGCCGGTGAATCGGGGGGACGATGGGATGCTGACGAAGCTGCTGGGGATGAAGGCGGGGTTTCGGCTGTTTCGGGAGGTGGACGAGCAGGCGCGGTTCTTATTTTTGAGGGATGATGAGGTGATGTATGAGGCGGCGGCGGTGGAGAAGGTGTTGAAGAAGAATGAGGGGGAGGGGGCGCGGATGTTGCGCGAGTTGAAGGGGGTTTTTGAGGCGTTGGCGGAATGGACCGCGGGGGCGATTGAGGGGGTGATGAATGAGTTTGCGGCGGTTCGGCAGGTGAAGTTGAACAATGTGGCGCAGCCGTTGAGGGTGGCGGTGAGCGGGGGGATGGTGAGCCCGCCGATTTTTCAGAGTTTGGAGATGTTGGGGAGGGATGCGACGGTGAGGAGGATGGAGAGGGCGCTGAGTGTTTAGAT
>JBBRIN010000352.1:0-4952 GCA_038221115.1 Tepidisphaerales bacterium | reverse complement strand
GGGGCGGCGGAACTCCGAGGTCAGACACACGGCGCTCGACGCGAAGCGAAGCCGGCTCGCGTGCCTCCCCTCGCGCGGCCAACCAGGTTTTGCGTCCAGGCGATGCGCCCGGGAATCCGGAACTTCAGGGCCGGCCGTCCGCTGCCGCCGGTGCGGCGGCAATCGCGGCGAGGCGCGCCCTCGGTACCTGCAGTGCTGCGGTGGGTGACTTTCGTCACCCTCGTGCTGCTTTTCAAACAGCTGGTGTCCTGACGGGAGTCGAACCCGTGACCCACGACTTAGAAAGTCGTTGCTCTATCCAGTTGAGCTACAGGCGTCTCGCGTCCGCCGCGTTCCGATGCCGCTTGCGGAACGGGCGAGGCGAATACCCGCAAGGGCCGCCTCGCACGCCGCCGGCCGACGGCGGACGGAGATTGTGCGCGGCGCGCCATTTCAAGATCGCGCCGCGTAAAGTTCGCGTTGATGTTCTCAGACCCAAACGAAACCGGCCCCGGAGGCGATTAGCTTCCGGGGCCGGTGAATCATCCATTGGATGCATCACTTATCCCGGAGGCGAATCGCCCGCGCCCTTCGTCATCGACGATTCAATACCCGATACGGCGAGGGTAATGAGTCCCGCTACAGGTGTCGCGACGACGGCATTGCAAGACCAGTTCATACTGGCGCTGCGATACGCGTGATGGTTATGGGCTGCCGATTGCACGGTGCTTGCTCCGAATGCTCATCGCCGGCGGAAACACTCCGCAGGCAAGGGGCGGGAAGATAACGGTGTAACCGTAGGGAAGTCAACGAAATTCCCAAAGAATCCGATTACAAGATTTCGAGGGTGGATCAGACGGGTTTGAAGAATTCGGCGACGGGGCAGGAGAAGCCGGACAGAACGTCTTCGCCGCTGATGGTGTCGCCGGACTCAAGCCCGGACAGTCGTCCCGCGGCGGCGCCGGCAGGGCGGTGGACTTGGACGATCCGGCTATGCGGATCGATGACCCAAACGAGGCGCACGCCGGCGGCGAGATATTCGCGTACCTTTTCGGCCACGTCGTACGCCAGGTCGTTAGGGGAGACGACTTCGATGGCGAGGTCCGGGGGGATGCGCGAGTGACCCTGAGGCACCGTATTGTTTGGGAAGCGTCCGGAGCCCACGTAGGAAACGTCTGGTCTTCGCACCTTATCGGGTGCGTCAGGGTAGCACTGATAGCTTGCATCTGAGCCGAAGACGTGGCCGGCCTTCTGTGAATCACAGAAAGCGACGAGCCGTGCGATGATTCGAGCGCCCACACCGCTGGATTCCATACCCATCTGCCGCTCCACCAGGCGCCCATCGACGAGCTCGTAGTTCACCGCATCGGGCATGCGGAGCAGATCGTCGGGTGTGAATCGTGTATTGCTTGCAAGAGTGCTCATACGGCTCGACTCCGGCCGCGATTGTAGCAGATCATCCGAAGATGTGCTTCAGGATCAGGTCGCAGACGCCGGTGGGGGGGATGTGGGTGTCCGCGAGCAGGTCGGAACGCTGCGTGAGAAACACCGGCCCCTGCGAAGGCTGATCCGCCGCCCGCCCATGCGATCCTCGAACAAGCGAGCCATCCAGCGGAATGATCTCCATCAGATACCGAAACCCAAGCTTCTTTTTCAGAAGCGATCGAGCGATCTTGAATTTGGGAAGCGCCAGGCCCGGGTCCACAAGAAGCTCCGCGGGGTCGTACCCCGGCTTTCGATGGATATCGACGGTGCGGGCAAAGTCAGGCGCTCGGGCGTCGTCCAGCCAGTAGTAATAGGTAAACCACGCGCCCCGTTTGGCGATCGCAACCAACTCGCCGCTGCGCGGATGGTCGAGATGATGCTCGCACTTGCCGCCTTCATCGAGAATCCGATCCACTCCTTCAACATTCTCAAGCAGCGTCTTCACCTCATCGATGCGAGATCGATCGTTGACATAAACGTGCGCGACCTGGTGATCGGCGACGGCGAACGCCTTGGATTCGCCAGGATCGAGCAACTCCCGCCCAAGCTCCGTCCGAACCGCAAGCAGCCCCCGCTCGTGCAGCACCCGGTTGAGGTGGACGGGCTGAGAGACCTTGGTAATCCCATATTCAGAGAGGACAATGAGGCTCGCCTTGCGCGGCCCAAAGTGGTCGACGAGCTTCCCAATGACCGCGTCAAGTTCCGACAACTCTTTCAGAATCCGCGGATCATCCGGCCCGTACTTCTGCAGCCCATAATCCATGTGCGGCAGATATACGAGCGACAGCGTCGGATCGTACGCCTGATCGACCTTGATGGCGGCGTCGGCAATCCACTCGGTCGCTTTGATCGACGTGGCGGGGCCCCAGAAGCTGAAGAGCGGGAATTGGCCGAGCTGTTTTTGCAGATCCTCCCGCAGGCTCGCCGGGTGGGTCCAGCAGTCAGGGAGCTTTAGCCCATTCGCCGGATACATCGGGCGCGGCGTCACGGTGTAATCGGCCGTCGAATACATCGCGTACCACCAGCAGATATTTGCGCACGTAAACTTCGCGTCCCGCTGCCTGGCTAGATCCCAGATCTTCGCCTTCTGCACGAGCGGATTCGCCTGCTTCCAGAACTTGATCTCGCACTCATCGCGAAAGTACCACCCGTTGCCAACCGCGCCGTGTTCGGCGGGCCAGGCGCCGGTGAGATAAGTCGATTGAACCGTCGTGGTGACCGCAGGAAGGACCGAGCCGATCGTCGCGAGCTTACCGGCCTGCACGAGGTGGTTGAGCCGCGGGGTGGAGGGGCCAAGGAGGGTCGGGGAAACGCCCACCGCGTTAATAACCACCGTTTTGTGCATCAGAAAATAATCCAAGAATGCGCACGAATCTCACGAATGAAAAAGCAGCTCCTATTCTTCATTCGTGAAATTCGTGAAAATTCGTGGATGACGTGTTAGACGGCTGCCGGCGACGGGATGACCAATGGCCGTTCCGCGGCGAGCGCCTTGGAACCGCGCGGCAGGCCAATGGAGTGAGCGGAGATCTTGTCCTGAAGCCGCATGATGCCTTCCATCAGCGCCTCGGGGCGCGGCGGGCAACCCGGCACGTAGACGTCAACGGGGACGACCAGGTCAACGCCCTTCACCACGTTATACCCATACTTGAAGTACGGCCCGCCGCCCACGGTGCATGCGCCCATCGCGATCACGTACTTCGGATCGGGCATCTGGTGGTAAAGGCGCTTGACGCGCGAAGCCATTTTGTAGTTCACCGTGCCCGCCACGATCATCAGATCCGACTGGCGCGGCGTAGCCCGAAACGCGCCGGCGCCAAAACGATCCAGGTCAAACCGCGACGCACCTACCGCCATCATCTCGATCGCGCAGCACGCCAGGCCAAACGTCATCGGCCACAGCGAGTTGCGGCGCGCCCAGTTGATGGCAAAGTCCAGGCTGGTAACGACCAGGCCTTCTTCAAATCGGTTTTCAATCCACGGCATGGGGAGCCTTTGCTTGTGAGTCTGAGGATTATTGCATGAGAAAGGGTCGGACTCAAGCGCGCTACGGATTCGATCCAACGTCGCTGCCCCGTCGCCGTTGACAAAGCGGCCTGGCCTTTGGAAGCTTCCAGCGCCTCGGTTTCACGTCGATCTCTTGCCAGCCAGGAACGCATATGACCAAAACGATGCTCATCGCAATGGCCCTGCTCGCCTGCGGCTGCCGCGCTATAGCCGATGCCGCCCCGCAGCGCCGCCCGAATATTCTGTTTATCATGGTCGACGAGATGCGCTGGAACGCGATGAGCTGCGCCGGGAATACGATTGTAAAGACGCCGCACCTCGACCGCCTGGCGGCCGAAGCCACCCGGTTCAACACCGCGTATACCGTGGCCCCCATCTGTACGCCGTCCCGCTACAGCCTCTTCACCAGCCGCTACGCGCACGTCCACGGCGCGACCAGCAATGGCATCGCCCCCACCGAGCCCTTGGTGCTCCTGCCTTCCCTGCTGAAGCATCACGGGTACCAGACCGCCATCAGCGGCAAGCTTCACTTTGTCCCCAGCAACCGCGACTACGATTTTGACTACTTCTGGTCCTTTGCCAACGAGGGCCCCCACAAGCTTCCGACCTGGCCCCAGTACATGCAAACCAAGTACGGCGGGGGAAAGCTCCGGACCGTCGAGCTGCAACCATTCCCCGACGACCCGCTCGGGCAGGACCTGGGCAAGCTGCCTTACGCGAAGGAGGACGCGCAGAGCGACTGGCTCACCGACCGGGCCGTCGATTTTCTGAAGCGGCGGCAAGCCGACAAGCCTTTTTTTCTGTTCGTCAGCTACCTCGACCCGCACAGCCCCTCGCACTTGAGCGATCCCTACTGGGGCATGTTCAACGCCGAGGAAATGCCGCTGCCTCCCAGCTTCCATCAGGATCCCAATAAGCCCGCGCGCACGAACGATAACCGTCATGAGGTGAACAATCCCCTGATCGTCAAGGCCCTTACCGCCGCGTATTACGCCAAGGTCGCGCGCGTCGACGACAACGTGGGGCGCCTCCTGGGGCAGCTCTCATCGATGGGGCTCGCCGACGATACACTCATCGTATTTACCGCCGACCACGGCAACATGCTGGGGGACCTCAACCGCTGGTTCAAGGGGGTGATGTACGAGGGATCGACGCGCATTCCGTTGATGATTAAGGCTCCGCCTGCCAGCGCGCTCGCCGAGCGGTTCAACGGCGGACGAGTGGTCGATCGGATCGTCGAGAACATTGACGTGATGCCGACTCTTTGCGAGATGGTCGGCGTTCCGCTGCCGGCGTTGGGCATCCAGGGGCAAAGCATGACAAGCCTGGTATCGGGCGCCGCGGCCCCGGATTGGAAAGACCGTGCCTTCGCCGAGCGCAGCACCCGCATGATCCGCACTTCCCAATACAAGCTCATCGCCGACCGCCGCGGCGCCGCCGACGCCTTGGAGCTATACGACATGGAAAAGGACCCCCGCGAG
>JBBRIN010000351.1:0-4961 GCA_038221115.1 Tepidisphaerales bacterium | reverse complement strand
TTTCCAGCGCGTTGCGGAGTTCGCGAACGTTACCTGGCCAGCGGTACTGCCCGAAGCGGCGCATCACTTCCGGAGAAATCCGCTTGGGCGAAGTGTGTTTGTGTTCGCAGATCTCCTTCAGGAAATGTTCGACGAGGATCGGCAGGTCGTCGGGCCGCTGCCGCAACGGCGGAAGGGTGATCGAGACGACGTTCAGACGGTAGTACAAGTCCTCCCGGAACGTCCCATCTTCGACCATCTTCCGCAGGTCACGGCTGGTCGCGGTCACCACGCGCACGTCTACCTTGCGGTCTTCGTGTCCGCCAACCGGTGTGACCGTCAGCGTTTCAAGCACGCGCAGCAACTTCGCTTGCAAGCCAAGTTCGAAGTCACCGATCTCGTCGATGAACAGCGTTCCGCCGTCAGCTTGTTCGAAGCGGCCCATGCGCCGGTCGGTCGCGCCGGTGAAAGCGCCGCGCACGTGGCCGAATAGCTCCGACTCAACCAGCGTGGCGGGAACGGCAGCGCAGTTGACGGCGACAAAGGGGCCCTTTTTTCGGTGGCTGTTGTGATGCAGGCCCTGGGCGACAAGCTCCTTGCCGGTGCCGGATTCGCCGAGAATCAGAACGGTGCTGTCGACGGGGGCGGCGCGCTGGATCTTGGCGAAGACGTCCTTCATCTGCTTGGACTGGCCGATGATCTGGTCGAGGCCGAATTTCTGGTCGAGCCGGCGGCGGAGGTTATCCAGCTCCTGGTCCTTGCGCTTGGCTTCGATGGCGCGCTTGATCAGGAGGATGAGCTCGTCCGGATTCACCGGCTTGGTGATGTAGTCGTAAGCGCCCTTTTTGATGGCTTCGACGGCCGAGTCGATGCCGCCATGGCCGGTGAGGACGATGAACTCGATGTCGGGCTGTTTTTGTTTCCACAGCGACAGAAGGTCGAGCCCGGAAACGTCTCCCATATGCAGATCGGAAAGAACGACGTCGATGCCCTCGTCGATGTAACCGATCGCCTTGTCGGCGTTTTCGGCGCCATAGACCTGGAAGCCGTCGCGTTTGAGAAGCTGCATGACGGACTTGCGTTCCAGCTCCTGGTCTTCGACGACTAAGATGCGACCGGAGTTACTCATGGTTGGCCTCGCTCGGACAAGTCGTTGAAGTATGCCCGGTGCTAACTGCCGCAGCGGGAGTGTGTCTAAAAGTCATACCATACCGCTTCATAAGCCCACAATGGACAAATCTCCCCAGTTTGACTGACAAGTTGGCGGAACCCACCCGCTTCAATTGGGTTGTCGACAGAAAGCCGCTTACAATCGAAGGCGCATGTTTAAGCGGATTCGGCAGTTGAAAATTTCGTTGGCGGCAAAGTGCCAGATGCTGTTTGGGGCCGCGGTGGCGCTAATCATCGGTGCGGCGTTGTTTGTGCCGTGGCAGCGGATGGAGCAACTGACCGAGCAGATCAACGAGCGGTCGGCGAAGAGCCTGTGCGACGATGCCTTGGCGGACCATCTGGCGGGGGTGCCGGCGAGCGGGCGGCCCACTGCACTGCCGACCACTAAACCGAGCACGGCGCCGGCCGATCGTGGCGCATCGGCGGCGAGCGCGCGCTTGCTGACGACGCCGCGCCTGGTGCTGATGGGCTCCGTGCCGGCCGATCTGAGCTCATTCGAGCGCCGGGCGATGAAGAGTTTTGAGGAGCACCCGGAAGCGGACGAGTTTGCGCGGCTGATGACGCCGACCGACGGGTCGCCGCCGGCGTATCGGTATGCCCGATCGCTGCGCGCCGACGCGGGCTGTGCGCGGTGTCATGTGGTGGATGCGGGCATGAAGAAACTGACCGCGGCGGTGGTGCGGGACGCGACCGGGGAGGATGAGGCGGGTGATCGCGCCACGACCCAGCCAGTTGCGGCATCAATGGTGGGCATGGTCACGCTGGACATGCGCTCGCAGGTCGACACGAACCAATTGCTGCTGAACCGAATCTTTCTCCTGACGGCGGGGTTGCTGGCGGGCACCCTGGCAATCGTCGTATTTTACCTGATCGTGTCGCGACTCATCCTGCAACCCGTGCGCGTGCTGCAGGAGACGGCCGAAAAAGTGAGCGCCGGCGATCTGAACATTCGCTCGCACATCGCGACGGGCGATGAGTTTGAGACATTGTCAAAGACCTTCAATGTCATGCTGGCGAACCTGAAGGAGAGCCAGGACCAGTTGCGCGCGATCAATAAGAGCCTGGATCTGAAGCTGAATCAGCTGGCGGAAAGCAACCTGGCGCTGTACGAATCAAACCGGTTGAAGAGCGAGTTTCTAGCAAATGTCAGCCATGAGCTGAGGACGCCGTTAAACTCAATCCTGGGTTTCGCGGAGTTATTGAAGGACCTGGGCGGAGGAAATGGGACGGGCGCGGTGGCAGCGATGACGGCAGAGCCGAGGTCGACCCGGTACCTCCAGAATATTCTGACCAGCGGGCGAAACCTGCTGGATCTGATCAACGACCTGCTCGACCTGGCGAAAATCGAGGCGGGCCGCATGGAGGTGCGATCGGAACAATTGTCTTTGAACGATCTGTTTGAGGGGCTGGCGGGGATCATCAAGCCGGTGGCGGAGAAGCAGAACGTGACGGTCGAGACGCGCGTGTCGGCGGACGTGCCGATTCTTCAGACCGACGGGCCGAAATTGCAGCAGATTCTGTACAACTTTTTATCGAACGCGATCAAGTTCTCGCCGGAAAAGGGAAGGATCGAGCTGCGCGCCGAGCGAGAGGACGAGGCCTATGTCAGGATTTCCGTCGCGGACCAGGGGCCGGGCATCGACGCCGACAAACAGCAGATGATTTTCGAGAAATTCCGGCAGATCGACGGATCCGTGACGCGGCAGCATGGAGGAACGGGGCTCGGGCTGGCGATATCCAAAGAACTGGTGGGGCTATTGGGGGGCTCGATCGGCGTAGCGAGCGAGGCGGGGCAGGGAGCGACTTTTTGGGTAAGGATACCAGTGGCGATCAGCGCGGGGGCGCAGGATTTGAGAAGGTCGCTGGTGTTTAGTTGAGGCCGTGTTAGATTGCCGCGCATGACGCCCGAACAACCCAATCAACCCGAGAATAAGCCTCCCGAGAAGCCGGCGGAGCAGATTACGCAGAACGTGGAATACTCCAAGCTGAGCGCGCGCGTGCCGGAGCGGGTGAATCGCGGGACGTTCGCGACCAATGCGCTGGTCCTGACGGGGGCGCAGGAATTGTGCTGCGATTTCCTGCTGCGGATGGTGCCCCCCTACCTGCTGGCGGCGCGGGTGATCATGCCGTACACGACGCTGGGCCCACTGGTGAAAGCGATCGGCGAGAATCTGGAAAACTTCCGGAATCGATTTGGGGCGGCACCGGCGGCGCTGCCACCGCCGCCCCCGAACGTGCCGCAGCCGAACATCGTCGAGGTGTACGAACAGTTGAAGATCAGCGACGAGGTGGCGGTGGCGGCGTACGCGAACACGCTGATGATCAGCCACACCGCCACGGAGTTTTGCCTGGATTTTATCCTCGACCTGTTTCCCCGGCCGGTGGTGACGCAGCGGATTTACCTGGCCGCGCCGCAGGTGCCGCCGTTTCTGGCGACGCTGAAGCGAACCCACGAGCAGTTGCAGCAGCGGAATCCACAACAGCAACATCCGCCCCAACCCCCTACCGCCCCACCACCGACGTGAGCGCGGATCAGCTGATGTCGCGCCCCATCCAACCCGACGGCAAGCTCCACGGCGTCGTGGCGGCGATTCATCGCGCTGCCGACAACCGCTGGCTGCTCGTGCGCCGCTCGGCAACGGTGGCGGCGCCGCTCAAGGTGTGCTTCCCCGGTGGCGGCGTGGAAATCGGCGAGTCGATCGAGGCGGCGCTGATTCGAGAAATGCGCGAAGAGCTGGGCGTGGCGATCAACCCGATCAAGCACTGTTGGACGTGGGAAGCGCCGGACCGCCCGCTGAAGCTGTTCGGCTGGATCGCGGAGCTCGCCGTCGGCACGGTGGAATTGAGACCGGACCCCGCCGAAATCGCCGAAGTGCTCTGGCTGACCGCCGAGGAAGCCATTTCACACCCCGACGCGCTTTCGTCCAATCGCAGCTTCGTCGCCTGCCTGTTGGAAGAGAGACGCGTTTCTCCTCATTGCTCCATCAACAGCCTCGGGATCTCATCCTGATAATTCTCCACCGCCCCAACGCTGCGGAGGATGCCCTTCTTGTCGATGAGAAACATGGTGGGGATGCTGCGGATTCCGAATTGCTCGGCCAGCGAGTGCCAACTGCCGGCGGCGGCGGACTTGGCATCAAAAAGCTCCGGCCAGGGCATGTCGGGGTTCTCATCCAGAAACTTTTTCAACTTCGGAGCCGCTTCATCCGACGACACGCCGACGATCTCGAGGCCCTTGTCGTGATAGGTGGCGTACGCCTTCTTCACGTGGGGCAGTTCCTCAAGGCATGGATGGCACCACGTTGCCCAGAAGTCGACGAGAATCACCTTTCCCTTCCACTGCGATGAGTCGAATGGATGGCCGTCGTAGGTGGTTCCCTTGATGGCCAGCGGCTTGTTCTCCATGTCTTTTATCTTGAGCTGCGCCTGGAGCATGTCCGCCATCTGCATAGCCTGAGGGCCCTTTGCCTCTTCCTGCAACACCTTCAGCAGCGCCGCTTGAATGTCGGAGGTCGCGGGATTCGTCTGCGCCATCTCCATGGCAATGGATGCGAGGCCGGCGTTGTCGGGGTGGGCTTTCACGATCGACTTGAACTCGTCGACCACCTTCTGCTGCACCGCGGCGTCCTTGCCGCCCTGGATCCAGCGCGTCATCAGCAGCGCGCCTTGCGCTTCGACGGCCTCGGGAGTCTGGCCCTGGGAGATTTTGGTGAGCTGCTGCCTGGCGTCGTCGTCGCCGAGCGTGGTCATCATCGAAAGGAATTGCCCGCGAATCTGAGGATAGCGCGCCTTGGCCATCGGGTCATCGAGTG
>JBBRIN010000350.1:0-4970 GCA_038221115.1 Tepidisphaerales bacterium | reverse complement strand
CGCTCGTACCCGCCGCGCGCCAGCTCCTCGCCGTCCCTGCCCATGTCGAGCAGCTTGAACTTAAAGCTGGTGGACCCGAGGTTGGCGACGAGGACGCGCATGAATGATCGCTTCGATTCCCCCGTTTAGCCGGTCTCGCTTGCGAGCCGCGTCCAAGTGCATCGTCGAAACCAAGCACCTTGACACGTCGGGCAAGCCCGCTGGCCAAACGAGCTCGTTAGAGCCGCACTACAACGCCGCGCCGCCACCCGCGCCATACCCCGCGAGCAAATCCGGATGCGGTCGCGCAATCACGTGCGATGCAACCAGTTCACCCACGCGGCCAGCCGCTTCAGCGCCGGCGTCCACCGCCGCCTTCACGCTGCCCACATCGCCGCGCACGATCGTCGTCACAAACGCGCCGCCGATCTGGATCGTCTTCACCACCTCGACATTCGCCGCCTTGCACATCGCGTCCGTCGCTTCGACCAGGCCCGTCCACCCCTTGGTTTCAACCTGCCCGATCGCCTGCGGGTTGTTACTCCCCTTGCCCGCGTCCTTCGCGCCGGGCTTGGGCTTCGGGAGCATTCCCGGCAGCTCATCGTGCGGCCGCGCGATGACGTGTACGCTGATAACCGTGCCGATCCGCCCCGCCGCCTCAGCGCCGGCATCGACGGCTGCCTTCACCGCCGCTACATCGCCACGCACAAAAGCGGTCACCATCCCGCTGCCCGCCTTGTCCCAGCCGATCATTTCCACGTTCGCCGCCTTGAGCATCGCATCGGTCCCTTCCATCAGGGACACGAGGCCTTTGCATTCCAGCAGACCGAGAGCTTCGCTAGCCATGAGACGATCCTTTCTGTCCTTTGTCCGTTGTCATTCGTCCTTTGCAGCGCCTCGGGCGCCCGTTGTCTTTTGCGAAGGACAGCGGACCAAGGACAAAGGACTCTGCACATTACTTGCTCAATTCCATATGCGTCGCCGATTCCAGATCGCACGCGTTGCCCTCATCGGTGTCGATGTGGACTTCGAGAACGACCTTCGGGTGGAAGCGGACTCTGACGCGGTCGAAGATGACGCCGCACGGGCCGTCGATTTTGAGTTTGAGATAGTCGCCGTCCTTCACGCCGTAATAGGCCATGTCCGCGTTGGACACATGGACGTGACGCTCGGCTCGGATGACGCCGCGCGCCAAATTCACCGCCCCCTTCGGCCCAAGGATCGTGACGCCCGGCGTACCCTCATGGTTGCCACTGATGCGCAGCGGCAGGTCGATGCCCAGGTAGATCCCGTCCGTATACGACAATTCGAGCTGCGTGTACTCGCGGACCGGCCCAAGGATGCGCACGTTCGGAATGATTCGTTGCCGCGGCCCTACCAGCGTGACCAGTTGCTCGCTGGCAAACTCGCCCTGCTGATACAGGTCCTTCATCTTCGTGAGCTTGGTGCCCGCCCCGAACAACGTCTCCAGGTCCGCCGGCGTCACATGCATGTGGCGAGCCGAAACGTTGACGACCAGCGGGTGGGGCGGTCCGCCCGGGCGGGAAGGCGACACGCCGTGTTGCTCGCGAGAAGCAGGCCCGCCCCGCAACTTCTGGGTTAGCACCTCGCGGACAAGCCGCTCAACCTCCTTGCGATCCAGCTTCTGAGACGTGCCTGCGGCCATGAAGGGAATCCTCGTTTCCTGTTCTGCCAAACTTCGTCATAATCTTCCAAAACGTTGCAAAGAATGTCAAGTGAAAATCTTGTGTAGTCACATCTACTGTATGAAGCGCTACTTACCAGCGTATTCACATGACGATGTGCAAGTCTCGTGGACGATGATCGAGGTCAATATAGGCAAAGACGGCTTCAGATTCTCCCAAAGCCACGCCGCCAGGTTCTCGCTGGTTGGGTTGGATAGCCCCGCGATCTCGTTGAGATAGAAATGATCGAGCCGCCGAACGATCGGATCGGTCACCCGCTTGATCTCCCCGTAATCGATCAGGTACCCCGCATCCGGCGGAACATCCCCCTCGACGATCACATCAAACCGAAACGAGTGCCCGTGCAGCCGCCGGCACTTGTGCCCCTCTGGAAAAGTCGGCAGATCGTGTGCCGCTTCAAACCGAAAAGTCTTGGACAGCCGGACGCGCATGAGGCGTGGGATTGTAGAGATCGCGCTGCCGATGACAACGTCACGTCCCCCGCCGGTTGCCGTACAGCATCACATGCAGGCGCGGGCAAAACCGATACCCTGTGCGCTTGCAGACCTCCGATATCCAGCCCGAGCGCTCGCTCAGCGTCGCCGCGTCAATCCCTTCAGGCATCAGCAGCACATCGTCAGCCGACCAGCCGTTGAGCTGTCGGAGCAGCGCTTCAATTTCTATCAAATCCGTCTCCGCCGCCACCACAAACTTAAGCTGAAAATCCGCCGCGCTGTCAATGAACCGCTGAATCACCGGCACATTCAGGCGTTGCCGCTCATGCGCCACCGCGAAACGCCCCCCGTCGCGATCGTGCGGCGTGGAATTCGACAGCTTCGGCGACAAACTCGCCAGATCCACCGCCGCCGCCTCGTAAACCGTCGCAGCCGTTTCAATCGTAATGTGATACCCCGCCGATTTCAGCGCCGTGCAAAGCTCCACCACATCCGGCATAACCATCGGCTCGCCCCCCGTGACCACCACGTGCCTCCCCGGATACTCCCCGACCCTCCCGAGAATAACCGGGACGGGGACGGTTTCTCCCTCCGGGTTCCAACTCGCGTAAGGCGTGTCGCACCAGGAGCAGCGCAGGTTGCAGCCGCTGGCGCGAATGAACACCGACGGCATGCCCGTCAGCTTCCCTTCGCCCTGAATGGAATAGAAGAGTTCCGAGATTCTCACGCCCCACAGTCTACCGCCAGATGAACGGAATGATGATCGCATCGCGCCTCGGATTGCCCTTGGCGTCCCGACTCGGCTCGATTTCCCATTCGAACAGCGCGTTGTACGTCGGCGTGTCGACGTCCACGCTTCCGCTATGCCGTTCCCAATCCACCCCAACCACCTTCCCGTGCTCGTCCACATGGGCAATCAGGACCAGGCTCGGGTTTTCCATGGAACTCAAGGCAAGCCACGCCGCGTTCGTCAACTTCGGCTTCACCGTCTTCACCTTGCGTCCGTCGCGCGCTTCAACCTTGCCGTCGCGATAGGTGATCGTCGGTTTAGCGCTGAACGGGTCCGACTCCGATTCGCTCCTATTCCCCAGATCACCCGCTGGCCCTCGTGATGCCGCGCCCGGTGTCGATGGCGCCGCATCGACCGGGTGAGCGACGTCCGCCGCCGACGCAATCGCCGTCAAAGGCAAGCGCATCGCGACCGGTTGAGAAGCAGGCGGAAGCTGGCCCACAGGCTCAGTCGCAGGGCGCGGATCGTTGGCCGCAAGTATGACGGGCTGCGTCGTCGCAGGATCCGTGACGGGAGATGTGGTCGGCGAAAAGTCGCGCGCAATGTTCACCGGTTGCGTCGCAGGCGCCGCTTCAACCGGCCTCGTAGCGGGCGAGTCGTTGAGCGTGACGGCGCTTTGTGTCGTGGACGCGTCGAGCGATGGCGCCGAAATGCCAATATCCTTGGAGGCCGCGCGGAACGGTTTTGGAACGAGCTGCGGAGGCGCGGGCGGTTGTGGCAGGCCAAAGGGAGCTTCAACATCCGACGGCGCGCCCAACGGTGCAACTAGCGCGGCGACCGCGGCTTGTTCGCGCATCAGCTTCGCTCGCGCGGCGGACCACAAACCGGCATTAGCCGCAGAGCCCGACGAACCCGGATTTCCTGGATTGGTAGTCAGCGCCGCCTGCTCATCCGGAGCCTCGCGCGCCTGCATCCGCTGCTCTCCCGGCGCGGAGTTCGGAGCTATCCCCTTCGTGTTGTGCTCGCCAAATACATCCTCAAACTGCGTCACCTCCGGCAGGTGGATCTCTCCAGGCGGCGTGGCAGCCGCAACGGTGCGATGCGGCGCTCCAAGCGGCGTTTGATAAATGGACCGCACCAGCCGCGACACCTCCTGCCGCAGGAGCGCGAAGAATCCCAGCCCATGCATCAGCAGCGATGCACATAGCGCAATCGTGAGCGATAGATCTCGGCGTCGCCGCATGGCCTGCAGGTCTCATCGGCCGGCCCGACCGCCGACCTTTGGGTCATCATATCCAGCATCGGGGCCAGCGACGACCGACTCTCACGCCTCGGCGATCGTGCGGATGGCGATATCCACGCCTAACGGTGGGGGGGTATGGTATTCCTGCAAACGTTTCATGGCTTCGGCGACGGTGTCGCAGAGGTCGAAGGTGCGGCGCTGATCGGGCCTGATGAAGCGGTGTTCGATGCCGTGGTCGATCATCGCGAGGAGGGGGTTATAGTAGCCGGCGATGTTGAGGAGGATGACGGGCTTGGCATGGGTGGCGAGGACGCGGCCGACGATGATCTCGAAGATCTCCTCGAGGGTGCCGAGGCCGCCGGGGAGGGCGATGAAGGCATCGGCGCGGGATTCGAGGAGGGCTTTGCGTTCGCGCATGGTGGGGGTGACGATGAGCTCGTCGCAATGCTGGTCGGTGATGCCTTTGTCGACGAGGACCTGGGGGGTGATACCGATGACCCTGCCGCCGGCGGCGCGGACGGAGTCGGCGACGGCGCCCATGAGGCCGACGGCGTTGCCGCCATAGACGAGGGTCCAGCGGTTGGCGACGAGGGCGCGGCCGAGCTCCCATGCGGCGTCGAAATAAACGGGGGGGATGGCGGAACTGGAGGAGCAGTAGACGGTTACGTTCGTGATTGCCATTGGTACGTTGTAGAGAGGGAAGGCGGGGGGATCAACACGAAGGGATGAAGGCACGAAGGCGCACGAAGGAGGCATTGAAGCGGCGAGCGGCGTTCTTGAGCTGGAAATCGAACTTTCGAACTTTCGAAGTTTCGATGTTTTCTGCGCACTCGGGTTTAGATTGGGTTAAGGGGAGGGCTGCAGAGACTCGGCTTTGA
>JBBRIN010000349.1:0-4989 GCA_038221115.1 Tepidisphaerales bacterium | reverse complement strand
GTTGGCGGCGATGATCGCGCCGCCGTTGTCGATCTGCGTACGCACCACCAGCAGGCTGCGTTTGAAGAGGTCAACGACCTTGGGGGGGAGGTTGCCGAAATTGATGTTGGTGCCCGCAACCCACAAGCGCCAATAGGCGGTGGTGCGGTCGATCACGTCCTGGGGGCCGTGCTTGAACATCCACTTGTGCAGCTCGATCAGCTCCTCGCGCGATTCGCCGCAGATCATGACCATGTAGACGGAGCGCTCGGCGTCGGCGGCGACGGAGACGTGGTGGGCGATGGTGCTGTCGACGGCGCCTTGTGCGATGGCGTTGCCCTGGAGGTGGCCGTCCTCGGCGTCGCGCCACGTGCCTTCGGCGCCGTGGAAGCCGCTGGTGCCGGTCGCGTATTCGTCGATGCGCGGCTGGTCGCCGTCCCAAAAGGTGACGAGAATGTAGCGTTTGCCGCGGTAGTGAACGATCGACTTGAGGTCGGGATCGTAGTAGGCGGTGTCGCCGATCTTCGTCCCGAACATGTTGAAGTCCTGATGGTGGATCAGGCGGACGAGCCGATCGTGGCCGGCAAGGTTCTTGATCTTGATCTTGCGGACCATGATCGGGCGGTGGAAGTCGACCGAGTCGTTGCAATAAAGCTGGAGCGTGAGGTCGCGGTGCTCGAGGCTGACGCTGGTGGTGAGGGTGTCGCGGAGGTAGCGCTGGTGGATGGTCCAGTCGGGGTGATTGGTCCAAGCGAGGTGGCCGCGCGATTCGCCGGGCAGGTCCGAGAATATGCCGAAGCGGCAGGGTCCGGCGCCGGCGTGATTTTCCTGGCCGACATGGGGAAAGTAGACGTCGCGGATCTGGTACTGGTGGTCGAAGGTGACCAGTAGTTTTCCGTTCCCGACGGGGATGTCACGTGGCATGGAGTCCGTTCGCTTTCCGCTGTCAAAGCACCGGTGCAGCCCGATTGCGGGCAGGTCCGTTACTGCCCGCTGCACAAGCCTTTGCACAGATCGGACGGTTGCGGCGGTGGGCTCAAGGCAAACCGCGCAACGCCGTGTCTGTCTTGTCGGAATACTGGGGGTGGGGCTTCACTCAGGGGGGGCGCGCTCACACCTTCAGTTCTGCGGACTGTCCCAGCTCGTTTTTGTAGCGATCGCGGATCGGCTGGACGATCTGCTGGATGAAGTTTTCGACTTGTCTGGGGGCGCGGCCGACGTAGGCGGAGGGGTTGAGGACCTTGGAGAGGTCGACCTTTGCGAAGGCTTTGTCCCCTTGGAGCCGGGGGATCAGGTCGTTGGGTTTGCCGTGGGATTTGACCTGCTCGGCGGCGGCGAGGGAGTGGCGGCGGATGGATTCGTGGAGGTCCTGGCGGTCGCCACCGGCCCAGACGCCGGCCATGAGGATTTCTTCGGTGGCCATGAAGGGGAGCTCGGCCATGACGGCGGCTTCGATGGTCTTGGGGTAGACGACGAGTCCGCGGGCGACGTTGACGACGATCTGGAGGCAGCCGTCGATGGCGAGGAAGGATTCGGGAATGGACAGTCGCTTGTTGGAGGAGTCGTCGAGGGTGCGCTCGAACCATTGCTCGGCGGCGGTTTGGAGCGGGGAGGTGACGAGGGAGATGACGAAGCGACAGAGGCCGGTGGCGCGTTCGCAGCGCATGGGGTTGCGCTTGTAGGCCATGGCGCTGGAGCCGACCTGCTCGGCTTCGAAGGGTTCTTCGAGTTGCTTGAGTCCGGCGAGAAGGCGGATGTCGTTGCAGAAGCGGTGAACGGAAGCGGCGACGCCGGCGACGGTGCAGGCGATCTGGGCGTCGACCTTGCGGGGGTAGGTTTGGCCGGTGACGTTGAAGGACTCCTTGAAGCCGAAGCGCTGGGTGACGGCGGCGTCGAGGGCGTCGACTTTGGATTCGTCGCCGTCGAAGAGGGAGAGGAAGGAGGCCTGGGTGCCGGTGGTGCCTTTGACGCCGCGGAAGCGGAGGGTGGCGATGCGGTTTTCGACTTCTTCGAGGTCGAGGGCGAGGTCCTGGGCCCAGAGGGTGGCGCGCTTGCCGACGGTGGTGAGCTGGGCGGGCTGGAAGTGGGTGTAGCCGAGCGTGGGGAGATCCTTCCACTGGAGGGCGAAGTCGGCGAGGGCGTCGATCGCGTTGGCGAGACGGGCGGCGACGAGCTTGAGGGCGTCGCGCATAATCATGAGGTCGGCGTTGTCGACGACGTACTGACTGGTGGCGCCGAGGTGGATGATGCCCTTGGCGGCGGGGGCGGCCTCCTCAAAGGTGTGGACGTGAGCCATCACATCATGGCGGAGGCGTTTCTCCCAATCGGCGGCGTTGTCGAAGTCGATGTCCTGGAGATGGGCTTCCATCTGGGTGAGAGCACTGGGGCTGATGCGGGAGAGGCCGAGTTCGCGCTGGGCGCGGGCGAGCTCGAGCCAGAGGCGCCGCCAGAGGGTGAATTTATGCTGGGGGGAGAAGAGGCGGAGCATCTCCGGTGACGCGTTTCGGGAGACGAGGGGGGATTCGTAGGTGTCGTGGGGCATTGTGGTAGTTGTTAATTGGTCAGGTTGGTCAGGTTGGTCAGGTTGGTCAGGTTACGGGGGCGATCTGGTAAGATGGGGGGAGGGTTTTTCGGGTTTTGGGGTTTCCCTGGTTCGTCTTTTCGTCTTTCAGGGGTTTTGGGGGGTAGGGGCTGAGGTTTGGAGGAGAGAGGATGAAGACGGAAGTGAGGGCGCGTGGAAGATGGGTGCTGGGGTGGAGCACGTCGAGGGAGGATATCAGGTGAGGGGGATGGGGTCAAGAGAAATGTTCGATAATTGTTAGGTAAATCCGAGGATCGGGGGATCCCAAGTTCCATTTGCCTTTTCTGCAACCCTCCCCTAATCTCGGCAAGCGCGGGCTCCGAGGCCGTATTGGCCGTGGGCGTCAGTGTCAACCTCCGCGCAAATTTATCGTATTATTTGAATGGGGAGAGCTTCGATCAAGGTGCCGCAGGTGATCGCGCCTTCCCTGTCCATTTACGGAGAGCAACGTCCATGGCGAACGCGGCATCGAATTTCAGCATCAATCTGAGCGCCATTAGCTACTTGGAGGACGGGGTCTGGATTGCGCATTGCTTGGAATTGGATATCGTGGCCGAAGGAACGGACGCGAAGGATGCCGTGGACAGCCTGATCTCGCTCTGTGATCTTCAAATCACAACGGCGATGGAGGAAGGGGATATCGAATCAATCTTTCGCGCAGCGCCGCCTGAGGTCTGGAAGATGTTTGCGACGGCAAAGGCGAAGGTTCCTGCCAAGAACAAGAAGAATCAGCACTCGAAGGGTTTCGAGGCGCCGGTCGATCGGTTCGAAGCGAGGCAACTGGCATTTGTGTAGCCGCTATGCTCGCTTGTAAAAGTCGCGATCTGAAACGCCATCCAGCTTCGTCAATTTGAAGTGCCTCCTGATCGACTTGACCACCTGATACGGCTTCTCGTCGCCCTCGTTGTGGCACTTGGTTGGTAACCTTACAATCTTGCCGCCGACGACGCCCACGAACATCCGTTCGGACCCCTTGCCGCGCTTAGCGTCTTCCACTATCCCGAACGTCTTGAGAATGGCGCGGAGTCGACGGTAAGGTATTGGCTGGTCCGGCATCGCGTAACTCGTGGTGTCCTTTTGAGGGGTGCCCTCACGGGTAACCTTCGCTAGCGGCATCGCTTTGGCGTGCCATGTTCCCATGCTCGCGCGGGCATGATATTCGTTCCGCGTTTCGACTTCACCTTAAAACGAAGGGCAGTGATTCTCAGTCGATCGGAGGCGACTGTCAGGTCGCCTTCGTGCCGCATTCCGGGCAGATACCGCTGACATTGCCGGTAAGGGAGTAGCCGCACTGGACGCACGCAACGTGATTCTTTCGAGTGGCCTGACGTCGTCGGATTGTCATGTGGGCAGCTAATCGGCCAAGGGGCACCATCATCGCAATCCAAAGCGTCGGAGCCAAAGGGATTTTCGAAATGCGGCGCACCGTCAAAGGGCTCGAGAGTGATGCCGCTGGATCGTTCCGCGTCGCTGGCTGTCCCAGCGTGTCGACCCAAAGCCGGCGCGGGCTCCCCGACGTTCGATCGATCGCAGGGACCTCACTCCCGGCCTCGACGCAACCTTCGCGACATTGAAGCGGCACGGACGTCGGCCAATCGCTGTAAACGTTCAGGGTCAGGCTGCCCGCGTCCTCGAATGTGTCAAAGCAGATCAACTTCCCCTTCGTTCCCCAGAAGATCGCTACATCGCAGTCGATCCCCATCGAGGACCATATCCAGAGGACCGCGACGCAAAGCAGCAGCGACGGCACGGTGAGGGCGTTGAGGATGAGGCGGGGGAGGCGGGACACGAGCGAATTCTACCGCGTCCTACCTTCTTTCGAGAAAGCCGTCAGGGAAGTCTGCGAGCGAGTGTCACCGCGGGTGAAGTGGGCATCCCTCGGGCTGCCAGGTCCCTAGTTCCGCGGCGGCGGCGACACGGTCGTCGCGAGCACGGTCACGACGCCAGATCGTGCCGTCGGGTTCGATTTGAAATGTATAGCAGAAGCCGGGGCTGGGTGGCTCGAAGCAGCCGGGGGAATCGAAATTCTTGGTGTAGGTCCACATCGTAGAAGGCGTTTGGATCTGGAAATCCAAGGGGTAATGGGACGGGTTGCGGGGATGATCGCGGTGGTATTCGCCGCTCCAACTTTGGCCATCCAAGATGCTGTGGGACTGATGGTTCAGGTGCAGGGTGGCGAGGCTCCCGGTGTCGTTCCAGAAACTGACGTGGCTGCGGTCGCTGCAGCCAACGGCGAAGAGGGCAAGCGTGACGAGCAGCGAGAGCATGGCGAAGGTGTCGAGCGTGTATCGGGCGAGGCGGGGCACGGGCTGGATTGTAACGCGCCGCCGAGTCAGTCGAGCAACGGCACCTACTCTTGGGCGTCGGATTCTTTGAAGGGGTAGAGGGTGATCACTTTCAGCGGCTTTGATGAGTCCTTGATCACCTAC
>JBBRIN010000348.1:0-5006 GCA_038221115.1 Tepidisphaerales bacterium | reverse complement strand
GATCTGCCCGATGAAGCCACCGGCTTCAACATCGTTCCGCCGCGCTCGATCGCTTAATCACCTGACTGGAAACCCCCCGCCAATTCGGTTATCTCCCCTCCAGTGGAATCCGGCCTCCATACCGACAACAAAAGGACCACTCACTTCCACACCCACCCCGAGCAGCGCCTCTCGATGAAGCTGCTCAAGTTCATCGACGTCCTCTACACACGCATCTGGCACGACCTCAGCGTCCTCTCTCCCCCCCGCCTCCCCAAGACCGGCCCCGCCATCCTGATTTGCAATCACATCAGCAGCATCGACCCCCTGATGATCCAATCCGTCCTCAAGCGCGTCGTCGTCTGGATGATGGCCAAGGAGTACTACGAGATCAAATTCATGAAGCCCGCCTTCGACGCCCTGCAGGTCATCCCCGTCGACCGCGGCGCACGCGACACCTCCGCGATGCGCCTCGCCCTCCGCGCCCTTCAGGAAGGCCGCATCCTCGGCGTCTTTCCCGAAGGCCGCATCGAAACCGAGCACGCCCTCCTTCCCTTCCAGCCCGGCGTCGCACAGATGGCCATCAAAACCAAAGTCCCCGTCTTCCCCTGTTACCTCGACGGCACCCAACGCGGCCAAGACATGATCCGGGCCGCCACCCGCCGCAACGTCGCCTCCATCCGCTTCGGCCCCGAGGTCCATTTCGATCGCGCCGCCACCACCCCCGAGGCCCTCCAAGCCGCCACCGAGCTCCTCAAGGCATCGGTGGAATCACTGCGACTGCAAACGCCGCGCAGCAAGTTTCGGTAACGAAATCCATGGAATCGCTGAAGTTCAAAACACCCCCCCGCCGATCCTATAACCAGCAATAAGATTGCAACCCCCGCTTTGGGAAGATAGGATAAACAGGCAACATGGAATAGCGCGTGCAACGGCACATTTTCTCCCCTCCGGAAGGCACCGTGCGTAACAGCCGGTGCCTTCTTTTTTTATGTCTACCATGCAACGCCCCGCCCCTTTCCCCAAATTCGTTGCAATACGTTGCGAAACGATGCATCGTCACCCCGGCGGCCATGTAAACGCCCTCCCCGCCAGCACGTGCAGATGAATGTGAAACACCGATTGCTGCGCCCCCCGCCCGCAATTAAAGACCGCTCGGTAGTCCCGCTGCCCCATCTCTCCCATCACTCGCTTAGCCACCAAGAACATCCCCCCCACCAGTTCCGCATCCCCCGCCTCCAGGTCGTTCAGCGTCTCGATCTGCCTCTTCGGGATCACCAGCACATGAACCGGCGCCTGCGGCTGGATGTCGTGAATGACAACGTACTTCTCGTCCTCATAAACAATCTTCGCCGGGATCTTCCTCTCGATAATCTTGGTAAAAAGTGACGGTTCCATTGGCCCCTTTGTCATTCGTCCTCTGTCCTTTGTCAACGAACCTTGCGCCGCAGACAACGAATGATCTGCGAAGGACTAAGGACAAAGGACCAAGGACCCGCCGTTCATGCTCAACTTTCTGACCGAGACGTTCCGCCTGGGCCTCAAAAACCTTCGCCTCCACAAGCTCCGCAGCTTGCTGACCGCGCTGGGAATCATCCTCGGCGTGACCGCCGTCATCACCATGGTCGCCATCGGCGAAGGCGGCAAACAGGCCGCCCTCCAGCAGATCCAAAAGCTCGGCTCCAAAAACTTCGTCCTCCGCTCCAAGCCCCCTGCCGAAAGCACCGAAGCCACTCAACGCGCCACCCGAGTTCTGGATTACGGCCTGCGCCGCCTCGACCTCGAACGCCTCAAAACCCTCCCGAAGCTCACCTACGTCGTCCCCATGCGCGACACCGAGCAAAAGGTCACGCACGGCGGCGTCCGCGCCAACGCCGCCGCCATCGGAACCACCCCCGAAGTCTTTGACGTCGTCAATCTGCCTCTCGGGCGCGGGCGCTACTTCAACCAGATCGATTACGACAGCCTTGCCAACGTCTGCGTCATCGGCGCGGGCGTCTCCGAAGAACTCTTCCCCTACGAGGACCCCATCGGCGAAGAGGTCCAGATCGGCGTCTCGGGCTTCACCACCGTCCTCTGCACGGTCGTCGGCGTCCTCGAGCCCACCGGCCTGCGCGGCGAGGGCGGTGGCATCGTCACCCGCGACCTCGACCTCGACGTCTATTTCCCCCTCTCCCTCGCCCAGGAAACGTTTAGCGACGCCATCACCCGCCGCCAGGCCGGCACCTCCGAACGCAAGAACATCGAGCTCAGCGAAATCTGGATCCAGGTCCAGAACGTGGAAGACGTCGAGCCCATCTCCGCCATCGCGAAAAACACCCTGGCCGCCTTTCACAGCTCCATCGACTACGACGTCAAGGCGCCCATTCAACTCCTCCGCGCCGCCGAAGCGCAGACCCGCACCTTCAACTTCGTCATCGTCGGCATCGCCACCATCTCCCTGCTCGTCGGCGGCATCGGCATCATGAACATCATGCTCGCCACCGTCACCGAGCGCACCCGCGAAATCGGCATCCGCCGCGCCCTCGGGGCCAAACAGAAGCACATCACCCTGCAATTCCTCATCGAAACAACCGTTATCTCCCTCGCCGGCGGCCTGATTGGCATCGGCCTGGGCATCGGCTTCGCCCGCGCCCTGCCCTGGATCGTTCACCGCTTCAGCGAGCACGAATACCCCACCAGCATCACGACCTGGTCCGTGGTCGGCAGCTTCCTCATCAGCGGCATGATCGGCATCGGCTTCGGGCTCTACCCCGCCATGACCGCCGCGCGCATGAACCCCATCGAAGCCCTCCGGCATGAGTAATGCCCCCGATGCACCGGGGGGGATTGAGAATGCGCCCGTTTTTGTCGATCATGGCCCATGGCGGGAGAGAACCATGGGCAAAGCCGATCGCAAAACCCGACGCAAGCAAGACGACGCCGGCGGCGACCCGACCGCCGACGCGCCGCCGCAGGTCGTGGCGCGCGATGTCTCAGGCGACGTCGGGCGCTTGGATGGTGACGAGTGGGCCGAACGCGCCTGGCCGGCCCGGGCAGGACATCGCGGTCAGGGCTTTCGCGTCGTCGTCCAGCGGTCGGTGTTGAACGCCGTCCACTACCACGGCCAGGCCAATCGGCAAGTGGAAGTTTGCGGGGTGCTGGTCGGGAACGTCTACCGCGATCCCGCCGGCGCCTACGCGCTCGTCGAAGCGAGCATTCAGGGGGACTTTGCCGGTAGCGCCAACGCCCAGGTGACGTTTACGGCGCAGACCTGGGAGCACATCCAGGGCGTCATGGAGCGCGAGCACCCCGACCAGCGCATCATCGGGTGGTATCACACCCACCCCGGCTTCGGCATCTTCCTCTCCGACATGGACCTGTTCATTCACGGCCACTTTTTTAACCTGCCGTGGCAAACCGCCCTGGTCTACGACCCAGTGAGCGAGGAAGAAGGCGCCTTCTTGTGGCGCGATGGCCGGACCGAGCGCGGAGAGTTCGCCGTCGACGAGGATGAGGAGCGGGCGATCCCGACAATCCCAGCCTCCGCGGAGGTCACTGCGGCGGCGCTGGCGGACTTCTCCCGGCGCATGCAGAGAATCGAGCGCCGGCTGCGAACCAACGCGATCGTCATGCCTTTGTTGCTGCTGGTCGCGCTCGCCTGGCCGTTCGTGCTGTATACGGTCATGTCCGAACGCCGGGCGCAATGGTCGCCCATCCGAGGCGCCAATGCAGTAGAGGCGCCAAAGACGGCGGCAACGACTCAGGCGGTACCCGCGGCTTCACAGCCCGTGGTGGCGGAGGCGGTGACGCCTCTGGTCCCGGCCACACCGCCATCTACTGCGCCGGTCGTGGCAGTGGATGTGCCGACGCCCCCGCCCGCCGTGACACAACCGACCGTGGCGGCAACAACGCAGGGAACGCCTCCGGAGCTCATCCGTCCAGGGCCAAACGGGGAAAAACGGGGACCGAAAATCCTGGAAAACCCGCCGGAGACGCCTGCGCAGCCCCACCTCTAAAAAAACGTGATCCGGGGCTGTTTTCGATCCCAAAGCCGAAAACGCGGTATTTGGGCGGATGCTGGTTCGGCCGATAATGGGGGAGAGTGGGGCGAACGTTCGAGAGCTGGATTCATGAGCAGTCGGCAGAAGATTACGATCACCTTCGACGAACTGCACACGCCGGCCGTGGAAGAGCGGCTGAAGCAGCAGTCGGCGCTCAACGTCGCGCAGGCCAGCAGCGAGCGCGCGTCGACCACGCCCTCGCCGTTGCCAATCCCCCACGCGCAGGCGTCGGGGAGCATCTGGTACAACGCATTCTTTAACCTGACGGTGTTCGGTCTGCTCGGTGGGCTCCTGGCATGGGGGTGCGGCGAGCTGGTTCAGCATTTCAACCCCGACCTCAAATCCGAGGCGCGTGCGATCAAGCGCGACATGGACGAAGTGTCCGCCGCCTATAAGTCCGGCAAGATCAAAAAGACCGAGCGCATGCTCACGGACCTGGATCTCATCAAAGAGACCGGCAAGGACAACCCCTGGTTCCAGTTCCTCATCGACGAACGAATGTCTGAATCGCAGCGCACGGCGCGGATGGCTCAATTGGAAGAGCGCGATCAGCTGCGCGATCTCGTGGCCAACGTCTGCTTCTATTGCGCCTGCGGCACGATGATCGCGCTGGCGCTGGGCATGGCCGAGTCGGTCGCCTCGCGCAACCCGCAAGGCGCGGTGATGTACGGATCGGTCGGTGCGCTCCTCGGTTTGGTCGGCGGCATCATCGTGTCTCTGTTCGCCGATCGGCTGTACCGCATGATCGGCGGCGGAAAGCCGGCAAGTGAGTTATCGCTGGGTTGGCAAATCTTCGCGCGCGCCACGGCTTGGGGCGTGCTCGGCTTGTTCATGAGCGCGGCGCCCGGCGTGGTGATGCGCAATGGCCGGAAACTCATGCTGGGCCTTATCGGCGGACTGGCCGGCGGCATCATCGGCGGCGCCTTGTTCGATCCGGTCGGCCGCGCGACGGGCAGCGAAATGTTGAGCCGTCTGATCGCGATC
>JBBRIN010000347.1:0-5006 GCA_038221115.1 Tepidisphaerales bacterium | reverse complement strand
GAGTGATTTGCCTTTGGAGGAGGCAAGATCGGCGGCAACGTGTTGCGCCCAATCGATCGCATGTTGGGGGAGGCCGACAGAGGGCACATCGATCGAGGTGCCCACCGTGGTGGCGATGGCCGCCGCGAGGTGAACGATCTGCGAGGGCTTCAGCGGCAGGCGATGATCGGCCATGCCGCCGGTGATGCTCGGCGTGCTTTCGGCGACGTACAGACGGTTCATGATGAGCGATTTCGGATCGAGCTTCCGACCGCGCTCGTCGATCGTCCGGATGCGGCGTCGGTCGATGAATTGCCGGGCGTAACGGAGGTGGCCCGGCTCCGTGGAAAGGATGTCGGCATCGAGCGAGAGGACGACGTCGGCCTTGTCGAGATGGTAGACGGGCTCCAACTTCTTACCGAAGGCAAGCATGGATCCGGCATGAATGGGCTGGCGGGAAACGGGTTCATACACGTGCCACTGTGCTTCCGGCAGCGCCTTGAGCAGGCCGGCAATCTGTGCGGCCAACGTGGGCGATGTAACCGTTTCCGTCAGGATGCGCAGGCCTGCGCCTTTCGCTGCGCGGAGACGGTTCATTTCCGCCTCGAGGTCAGAGCGGAATGCGCTCCATGTACTGAGAGCGCCATGGTGGATGGGGACCTGCGAGCGGTCCGGGTCGTAGAGGTTGAGAAGGGACGCCTGCATGAAAGGACTGGAGGCGCCGAGGGAACTGGGGTGGTCGGGGTTGCCTTCGATCTTGATGGGCCGCCCTTCGCGCTGGGTGACGATGATGCCTTGCCCGACGCCGCGCAGCGGCATCGCGCTGGCAAAGTACAGCGGCCGGCCAGGGACGAGACCCGCCGGCGGCCGTACGTATGGCACGATCCGCTCCTGCGGCTCCTTGGTGCAGCCCTGCAGGCCCGCGAGCGCCAGCGAAGCGCCCATCAGTTGGAGGAAATCCCTGCGGGTCAGCGGGTCGAGCCATTCCGATGCGTGCTTGGGAAACTCCCGATGCAGCATCTCGTCAAACTCCGGCGTGCCGGCCACCTCGTCCAGCGTTCGCCAGTAGCGTTTACCTTGCGCGCTCTGCAGCTTCAGGCGGAGGTCCGAGAGGTTGAGGGGGCTTTGAGCCATCGATGCAGTCTCAGCGGTGGCACACGTAGCACGTTTGCAGGTGGTCGGCGGGCGCGATGTGATACTCCTTCATCAGCTTTCGCGCCTGCGCGTCACCGTCGTCCGGCGGTTGCCAATCCATGTTGAAAATCTCGCTTCGCGGCCGGATGGATTCCTCGGGATTGCGGTGGCATTTCAGGCACCATTCCATTTGCAGGGTGGCCGCCTGATACATCAGCGGCATCTCCTGGACCTTGCCGTGGCAGGTGCTGCATCCCACCCCTTTGTTGACGTGAATGGAGTGGTCAAAATAGACGAACTGCGGGAGGTTGTGAACGCGCGTCCAACCGGGCCCCTGGTTGTCGCCGGTTGCGCCGCCGGCGATCGGGCGGTTCAGCGCCCAACTGGTGCGGATCGGTTGCAGAATGTCGGCGTTCGTCCAGATCTTCGAGTGGCAGGTCATGCACGTTTCGGTGGCGGGTATGCCCGCGAAGCTCGAGTCTTCCACAGACGTGTGGCAGTAACGGCAGTCGATGCCCAGCCCCTTGATGTGGTGCTCGTGGCTGAAAGCGACCGGCTGCGGGCGCACCACGCCCTGCCGCGTGAGGTAGGGCGACTTTTGCACGCCGTACGCGATCCACGCGAGGCCGGCAATGATGAAGACGGCGCCGAAGATGGTGGCGCGGGCGATGGTGTTGGTTGCGGGATGGAAGATCTGGGCCATCGGCGCGCATTCCTTGCGACTTCTGCGAAGACCATACCACGCGCGCCAGAAGTGGGAAGGGGGAAATTTCCTGATCTCTGGTACATTTGTCTGGAGAGACCGCGGCCTGCGCGGCATCGGCTGACGGCCTGAATGAGGAGGTTTGCGTGCGGGTGTTTTGTGTGCAGACGGACATTGTCTGGGAGGATAAACAGGCGAATCTGGAACGTGTGCGCGCGCTGCTCCCTGGCGCGGGGGCGGAGCCGGGTTCGCTGGTTCTGCTGCCGGAGATGTTCGCCTCAGGGTTTTCGATGAACGTCGAGGCGACCGCGGATGACGACGGTGTCGTGCAGCGGTTTTTGGGGGCGACGGCGCGGGAGTTGGGTGTTTATCTGATGGGCGGGGTCGTGACGCGGGATGCCGAGAGGCGGGGCCTAAATCAGGCCATCGTTTTCACGCCGGAGGGGAAGGAGTTCGCGCGCTATTCGAAGCTGTTTCCGTTTTCGATCGGAGGGGAGTCAGCCCATTACGCGCCCGGCAGCGGCATCTGCGCGTTCGAGTGGCGCGGTTGCCAGGTGGCGCCCTTCATCTGCTACGACCTGCGGTTCCCCGAGGCGTTTCGCCGCGCAACGTTGGCCGGTGCGGAGCTCATCACGGTCATCGCCAATTGGCCGACCCCCCGCGAGCACCACTGGGTTACGCTGCTGCGGGCGCGGGCGATTGAGAATCAAGCATACGTCGCGGCCGTCAATCGAACGGGGACGGATCCTCATCATGTCTACGGTGGGCGAAGCACGATCATCGATCCCCACGGCAATGTATTGGCGGACGCCGGCGACGCGGAAGGCATCATCAGTGCGGAAGTAGACGTGGACGTGGTGAGATCGTGGCGCCGCGCGTTTCCGGTGCTTAAGGATGTGCGGAGGGATCTGCTCGGCTGAGCGCGGACGGCCAATCGACGTGAAAAGCGACGGACGCGGAATGGCCATCGTCATCGGTGAGGCGAAGGCGATGGGCGCCGGCGGTGGGGGACCACCACAGGCGGCGGCCCCGGCCGATCGATTCGCCGTCGAGAAACCACCATGGGTTTTCGGCTGAAGACTCAAAAAGGACTTGTTGATTGGCGGCGGGAAGATCGGGCGACAGAAGGATGCGTTGATCGCGGGTCGGCGAGATGATTTGTAGAGATGCTTTGCCGGGCGCGGCAATGGCCCGAGCGAGCGATTTCGCAACAGGCGCCTCGGGCCAGGATTTCCCGCCGGGATCGACGGCGGCGATAAGTCGCAGCGCCAGGGGCGCGGCAGCCTCCTGACCGATCAGGGCCGCCGATGATTCGCCCGCCGGGTTGCCAAGCCAGACGATGACGGTGCGGCGGGGTGTCGCGGCGGCGCACCACGCGTCGTGGTGGCCGGTGCTCGTGCCCGTTTTCCAGGCGACCTTTAAACCAGCGGCTTCGGGGGAGATCGGCGCGGTTCGCTCGGGGGCGCTGATCGCACAGAGGGTTTGCCAGCAGGCGTCTGCGCGCAGAGTGCGGCGTTCGATGGCGTTTTCTGAATGAACGAGCGTGGCGGCCCGCCACAGCCCGCCGCGCGCCAAAGTGGCGTCTGCTTCGGCCAGCTCGAAGGCCGTGGCGTCCGCCGCACCGATGGCCAGCGGCAAGCCATAGGGATATTTGGCGCGGGCGAGGGTATGGAGTCCGAAGGAGTCCAGGAGAGCGACGGCGCGCTCGACGCCGAGCTGGTTCAGCAGCAAGAGGGCGGGAATGTTTCGGCTTTCCGCCAGGGCATCACCCGCGGAGATGGGGCCGTGGAACGCGCGGTCGTAGTTGGCCGGAACGTAGCCCGGCCAGGCCGCCGGCGAATCCATGAGAATGCTCGCGGGCGATGCGATGCCGGCGTCGAAGGCGGCCGCATAGAGGAAGGGTTTGAGCGTCGAGCCGGGCGATCGCGGGGCGCGGGTGAGGTCGAGAAAGGCCTTGGACGGACCGCGCGGATCCCGCGCCGAAAGACTCACCGATGCGAGGCACTCGGACGTCGGGGTGTCGAGAATGACGACGGCGACGGCGGTGATGTGAGAGGCCTTAAGACCTTCGAGATGAGTGGCGGCCATTGCCGCGGCGGACTGCTGGACCGGGCGATCGACCGTGGTGCGGATCGATTGAGAAGGATAGCGGGTTCGCAGGCCCTCAAGCGCGGCGAGTGCTCCGATGTCGGTCGCCTGCGGAAGATCGCGCCACCGCGCATCCAAAGGCTCGCCGCTGGCTTCCTTGCGCTGGGCCTCGGTGATCGTGCCGCAGATCTGCATGCGGGCGAGGACGTGGTCGCGGCGCAGCTTCGCGGCTTGCGGGTGGCGGTCGGGGCGCAGGCGGTTCGGACTTTGCGGCAAGCCGGCGAGCAGCGCCGCTTCGGCCAGACTAAGATCCCGGCAGGGACGGCCGAAGTATCGCCAACTGGCCGCGCCGGCGCCGACGAGATTGCCGCCAAACGGTGCGCGGTTCAGGTATTCGTCGAGGATATCCTGCTTTGTGGCCCGTTTTTCGAGCTGGGCAGCGCGGATTGCTTGTTCCACCTTATTGAGGAACGTTCGTGGCCGCGGATCGCGGAGGCGCTCGAGCTGCATCGTGAGCGTGCTGCCCCCGCGGCGGATCGACAGATGGCGAAGATCCTCGAACACCGCGCCGGTGACCGAGTGCCAATCCACGCCGGCGTGGGAAACGAAGCGGGCATCCTCCACGGCGATGATCGCGTTGACGAGGTGCGGGGAAAACTGATCATGCGTCAGCGGAAGCTGCCATTGTTCATCGGATGCGACAAAGGCAGCAAGTGGAAACCCGTTGCGGTCCTGGATAAAGGTGTCGGCTGGCGGAGGGCGGTCGATCCCTTGGGGATAGGGGAGCCACCGAACTGCTGCAAAGAAGGTGACCGGCGCGAAAAGAGCGCCGCCAACGAACGCCGTTATCGAGCGGCGGAGGGCGCGCTTCCACCTCGCTTGTTTCAGTGAGATTGTCGGCTTGTCAGTCATTGGAGTTCGCGAGCGGACGACGTTCATTCTGCCTTGGCGACGGATTTCGGACCGATCGGCAAAATCTTCAGCGTTTGCCCGCCGCCGCTAAGACTATGCGTGCCGATGTCGTACATGCACTCGCCCCGGACCGGCGGAATCACAAACGTCCCGGGCGTCGCGGCGCGGGCAAGATAGGTAAACTTTCCGA
>JBBRIN010000346.1:0-5020 GCA_038221115.1 Tepidisphaerales bacterium | reverse complement strand
GTGATCGAACATCCCTGGTCGATTCCGGATGACCTGCGCGATCGGCTCGACCTGGAATCGGGGCGGGATCGGGGGCGGATTTACCGATTGGCGCCGCCTGGTTTTCAGCCGCCCAAGCCGCCTCGTCTGGAGGGGGCGAGTACTGATCGCTTGGTCGCGGCGCTGGAGAATCCGAACTCCTGGTGGCGGGAAACGGCGCAACGCCTGCTCGTCCAGCGGAAAGACTCGGCCTCGGCGCCGCTCCTGCGCGCACTGGCGGAGGGAAGCCAATCAGCGCTCGGTCGGCTGCATGCACTGTGGACGCTCGAAGGTCTGTCGGCCATCACGGAAGGCGATGTTCTTCACGCGCTTGACGATGACTCGCCCGGAGTGCGCGAGAATGCCGTCAAGGTGGCGGAGCTTCACCTGGTCGATTCACCACGAATCATCGACCGCCTTCTTCGGGCGGCCGGCGATGCTGAAATTCGCGTTCGCTTTCAGACAGCGCTGACACTGGGATTTTCGGCGGACCCGCGGGTATCGCGGGCGCTTGCGTCCGTTCTCGTTCATGACAGGGTCGACGGCTGGGTGGTGACCGCCGTCCTGTCGTCGGCGGCCGATCGATCCCACGAGATCATTGCCCTTGCGTTGGCGGATGATGCATTTGCAGGCTCTTCGGAAGGCGGCGACGCACTACGGCGGCTTGCGTTGGTCGTTGGGGCGCGTAACAAGCCGGTGGAGATCAATCACACACTCGCCGCGATGACCGCGCTTACCCCGGCGGCGGGTTCCATGTCATTGCTCTTCGGTCTGGGCGAAGGATTGAAGCGCCATCGCCTGACGATTCGACAGACGGCGCCTCCGGAAGCCTCTTCCCTCATTGGAAAGCTCTTCTCTGACGCCTATAGCGTTGCGGTGAATCGGAAGAGACGACCGGGGGACCGCGAGCCGGCTATACGGTTGATCGGCCTTGATGATTTCGTCCATTCGCGGCGCGTCTTGTCGGATTTGTTGGACATGCACGAGCCACAGGAGGTTCAGCGCGCGGCGATCGCCACACTTGTGCCGATCGATGACGCTGCCGTCGCGACGATGCTCCTCGACCGCTGGTCCTCCTTTACGCCGCTCGTTCGTGCGGATGCGCTGCAGGCGTTGGCCAGTTACAAGAGCCGCATCCTGCCGCTGCTTGCCGCCATTGAAGCGCACAAGGTCGACCCTCGCGATATCCCTACCAGCCGGCGAAATGGTTTTCTTCACAGCACCGATAAACAAATCAGCTCGCGCGCTGAAAGGATCTTTGCCGTCGATCCCTCGACGAGCCGCAAGGAAGTCATCGCGCGGTACCTGCCGGCCAGCCGGATGAAGGGCGACGCGACGGCCGGCCACAAGGTCTACGAGTTCATCTGCATCACCTGCCACCGGCTGGGTGAACAGGGATTTGACGTCGGGCCCAACCTTGCGATGGTGCGGCTCTGGTCGCCCGAGCAGCTCATCGTCAACATCCTGGACCCCACTCGCGAGGTGGCGCCTGCCTTCACCGAATACACTGTTGAATTGGCGAACGGCGAGTCGCTCACGGGCATTATCGCCGACGAGACCCCGGCGGCGATCACGCTGAAGGCGGCCGGAGGAGTTACGCGTACGCTTGCCCGGCCTGACATCAGCAAGATCACCTCGTCTCGACTTTCTCTGATGCCGGAAGGGCTGGAATCGAATCTGACGGCCCAGCAACTCGCGGACCTGATTAGCTATCTTCGTGCTGGCCAGTGATGCAAATTTCAATGGCAATTCTTCCCGCTCTTCACATGAAATCTCTTACACCGGGTACGGCAAAAGCGTAAGATTAGGCCGGAGAACATGGCGGAAACCTCCGACATTCTTGAAGCGTTCAGTGCCCTGACTCAAGAAGGTACGCCGTCGGCGCTGGCGACCGTTGTCCGGGTCAGCGGCTCGTCATATCGCCGCCCGGGCGCGCGGCTGCTCGCCGCGGCGGACGGCCGCTCGTGGGGCTCCATCTCCGGAGGATGTCTCGAACGAGACGTGCTCCGCAAGCTCCGAAACCTGACTGCGCCCATTCTTGTCCGCTACGACACGAGCGATGACGATACGGCCGCGCCTGGCGTTGCCCTCGGCTGCCAGGGGTTGATCGACATCTTCCTTGAACCGCTGACCGCCGAGAGCCCGGGCCCAATCTTGTTTCTTCGCCGCGCTCAGGTTGACCGCCAATCGACGCGCGTCGCCACGATCGTCTCGTCTTCTGATTCGAATTACCCGGTCGCGGTTCGACTGCCGTTTACCGGTGGCGGCGAGGGGATATTGTTCGAGGCCTTTCGATGTATTCAAACCACGTCCTACCTAGAAACGACAAGTTTCTCGGCATTTGTGGAGCATTTCGCGCCGCCCCAACGGCTCATTCTCTTCGGCTCCGGACCGGATCTCCGGCCTGTGATCGCTCTCGCCCAATCGCTGGGCTGGCACGTCACCGTCGTTACGTCGCAGCTATCCCCGGCGCTGAACAATGCCGATGAGGTTTGCCGATCGACAGACGACGAGCCGCTGGCGGGCGTCACCATCCCCGATGACGCTGCCGTCGTTCTGATGACCCACAATTACGCGCGGGACCTTCAGATCGCTCCTCATTTGCTCAATCGTCCGCTCAAATACCTGGGCATCCTCGGTCCCCGCCGCCGCGCGGAGCGCCTCGTTCTCGAAAGCCGGGGTATTCCGGCCGACGCGCTGTCCAGGATCCACGCGCCGGTGGGACTTGATCTGGGCGCGGATACACCTGAATCGATCGCGCTTTCGATTATCGCGGAAGTTCAGGCGGTGTCGTCGGGCCGACGCCAGATGAGCCTGCGTGACCGAACTGGTCCGATTTATCCGGACACACACATTGCGTCGGCCAAACCATACGCGCCCAACTCATGCCCACTATCGGCCTGATCCTTCTTGCCGCGGGTGCGTCGAAGCGCATGGGGCGCCCAAAGCAGTTTCTCAAATGGAACGGCAAGTCGCTGCTCCGCCGCGCGGCGAATACCGGGCTTGTGGCAGGGTGTTCGCCCGTCATTGCGGTCGTGGGGGCGCACGCGGCGGAGTGCCGCGCGGAGATTCAAGACCTTCACATTCTGATTGAAGAGAATTCTGATTGGGAACGAGGGATGGGCACCTCCATCCGCGCCGGTCTTCGTGCGCTTCTTCGCGCGGAACCTGCTGTCGCCGGCACGCTGATCGCCCTCTGCGATCAGCCATTGGTTACGGCAGCCGATCTGCAAAGGCTCATGGCCACGGAAAAGCCGGTTTGCGCTGCCGCATACGACGACACGGTTGGCCCGCCGTGCTTCTTCGCCGCCTCCTACTTTTCGAGGTTACTCGCTCTGCCCGATGGGCAAGGGGCGAAATCGCTCCTTCTCGCCGCGGGGGAGGCGCTTGATAGGGTGGATATACCTGGCGCGGCCACCGACGTCGACACGCCTGAAGATTACGACGCCATCGGCCGATGACGCTCACTTGCAGGCCCGGAGAAATGCCACGAGATCGGCGAGTTCCTGCTTTGACATCGCCTGGTCCAGGCCCTCGGGCATCACGGAGATGGTCCCCGGTCGCATCTCCTTGACGTTTTTTCGGGGGATGTGCGCGTCCTTGTCGGGGCCTTCGACGACCCACACTTCTTCGGCATCGTTCCGCCGGACGATCCCGTCGCGCCGCTCGCCGGTGTCGGTGATGACCGTCATCGGCTCGAAGCTCTGCACGAAGCTGGCGCTGGGGAACATGATGCTTTCCAGCAGATCGCGCTCCTGGCGCACCTGGCCGATGTGCGTCAGGTCGGGGCCGATCTTTCCGCCGACATACCCGATCGAATGACAGGCGACACAGGCGGTCTTGTTGCTGTTGAAGATAGCCTGGCCGCGCCCGACGTCGCCGGTTGGCAGGCTCGAGGCCACCTCGTCCATTTTCGCCTTCTGGTTTTGGGCGTTGGCGCCGGCCTGCTCGAAGAGCGCTTCCACGTCCTTCTTCACCTCCGCACCAAATTTTGCGGTGTGCCGGCGCAAGGCCTCGGGGCGGAGGGATTTCGTGGACCGCGCCTCCTTCAGCGTTGCCAGCAGAGCTTGACCGACGGTATTGTCATTGACCTTGTCGAAGGCCCAGAGCATTCGCTCGAGTTCGAGCGGGCCCGCGGTCATCATGGCCGCCATCAGGGCTTGCTGTTGATCGGCGTTGAGCTTTGCGCCGCCCAATACTTCGGCCGCCGCCATACGCTGGTTTAACGGCTGATCCGGGCCAAGCTGTTGCAACACAAATGCAAACACCTCGGCGTTGACGTCGCCAACGCCGCCGGTCACCGCCGCCATGGCCCGCAGGCGCACCGCCGGTGGAAGATCTCCGCGCGCGGCGACGGCGAGCAATTTATTGCGCAGCGCGGCGGTCGCATCCTTTGCCTCCTTGGGCAAGCGCGCGGCCCGCGCCACGCCGACTGCATCGGCAACGATGTTTGGATCGGTGTCTGCCAGCGCGGCGCCGATCGCGCCGAGGGATCCCACCGGCGGATTACCCGCTTCCGCCATTGCGGCCAGGGCCAACCTGCGCTCGGGCACGGGCGCCTTGGCATCGGCTACCCGCTCGGCAAGGAGCTTTTGGATCGCTTCGCTTTTTACGAGCCCGGCCAACTGGTGCTGCAATTCAGCGCGCTCGGCATCGGAAAGATCAACTCGCCGCATGCGTGCCGCGACGCCGCTGCGTAGTGCATCGCCCCATTCGGCATGCCGGCTGGCGATCCAACCCGCCGCCTCGCGCATGGGAGCTTCGGGCGAGGTCAATTCGGGCACGACGACGGTAGCGGTCAGCTCTTTGGACCGCAGTTGGTCGAGCGCGATCATGGCAGCGCGGCGCACGGCGACGTTTCCGCTTCGCAAGCCCGCGACTGGCGCCTGCACGTCGCCGATCTCGATCATCGCGTACGTCAACGAATGCTCCATCACGCGATCCGACGGCTTCTCCAGCGCCGTTAGCAGCGCGGGCACGGTGGCTGGGTCGCGGAGCCTTC
>JBBRIN010000345.1:0-5047 GCA_038221115.1 Tepidisphaerales bacterium | reverse complement strand
GGTTCGGCTTGTTCAGGATCGGCTCCATCCGTTGCTGAAGCCAGTCGCGTTGCGCCTTGTCGCTGATGTCCATGTACTGCACGCCCAGCGCGGCGCAGTACGTCTCGCGCAGCTTGTTCAGCAGGTCGCGAACGCTTCCGTCCGTTTGCCCCAGGAACCCGCCGCTCCCGCAGTTCTTATCCAGGTCGGCCATGGTCAGGCCAAACTCCGACATCTCCAGCAGCGGATGGCTCGTGCGGTTGTGACCGAGCGGATCCAGGTTGGCAATGATGTGCCCGAGCTCGCGGTACGAGTGAACCAGGTCGGCGCTCTCCACCCCCAGTCCGCTCCCGCATTGCTCCACCTCCCCGGGCTCGCTTCCACCGACGGCCTTTGCCGGCTGAACCGCCGCCACCGCCCCGCGGCCACCGCCCATCTCAAAACCCGCAAAGAACGCCTGCCAGTGCTCTTCCAGCGATCGGGGATCCTGCTGGTATTGCTGGTACAGCCGTTCGAGGTAATCCGCGTTTGCCCGATGAATAAAGTCGGAGTAATCCATAACACCTGTCGGCTTGACAGAGCCGATATCCCGTCCGTATTTCCCGCCGGCGACAGGCACCGTCGCCGTAAATGTTGGGCCCAGTAAGGTACTGGTAGCAAACGCCCCTGCCAACCCTTTCTCCATGCCGTCTTGGAGCGTCACCTGAGCCCGCTGCTCTTGTAACGTCCGATCATCCTATCTTCAAGATAACGTTTGCCAACACCTTTTCCGCCCAAGAAAATCATAAACTGTAACGCCTGTATCGGACAATTGGACACTCGATGATCGGAGAGGATGGTTCGCCCCCTCAGATCGTAAGTCAAGCAAACGTTGTTATTTGGACGTAACCGCCCCTGAACGCTGAAATTAGCATACACTTACTTGTTGGCCGCGCTCCTCCGCGCCCTCCCGAAACGTCGTAATATGTCGCATTTTGCTCCGCGCCGTGGCACAATCGGCTTCCATGAACTCCATCCCTCGCATCCTCCTGTCCGCTTCCTTTGTCGTCGGCATCTGCTTCTCCTCGATCGCCGCCGAACCTTCGGCTCCCGCCACCCGCCCCGCCAATCGCCTCCCGCCCGGCTTCCAGGCCAAACGAAATCTCGAATACGCACCCGGTGGCGGCTCATCGCAATCCCTCGACCTTTTCCTCCCCAACGAAACTCCCGCCTCCCCGCTCCCCCTCGTCGTCTGGATCCACGGCGGCGGCTGGGCCAAAGGCAGCAAGGAAGGCACCCCCGCCATTCTGCTTCTCCCCGCCGGCTACGCCGTCGCCAGCATCAACTACCGCCTGACCGGCGAAGCCAAATTCCCCGCCCAGATCTACGATTGCAAAGCCGCCATTCGCTTCCTCCGCGCCAACAGCGCCAAGTACCACGTTGATCCCAACCACATCGGCGTGTGGGGCGGCTCCGCCGGGGGTCACCTCGTCGCCCTCGTCGGAACCAGCGCCGACTCGAAGGACATCGAAGGCGATGTCGGCGGCAACCTCGAACAATCCAGCCGCGTCCAATGCGTCGTCGATTGGTTCGGCCCCACCGACATGTCCGTCTGGGCCGACCACGCCAAAGCCGCCGGCATCCCCTATAAGGATCCCGACAAAGGCGGCTTCGGCGCCCTCTTCGGCACTCCCCTCAAGGACCATGCCGACCTGATCGCCAAGGCCAACCCCATCGCCTTCATCAACAAAAACTGCCCCCCATTCCTCATCATGCACGGCGACAAAGACCCCACCGTCCCCATCGGCCAAAGCCAAATGCTCCTCGAAGCCCTCAAGACCGCCGGCATCGAGTCCCGCCTCGAAATCGTCCCCGGCGCCGGTCACGGCGGCCCGGGCTTCCAAACCCCCGCCGTTCGCGCGATGGTGTCGGAGTTTCTCGACAAGCACCTGAAGGCCAGGTGATCGCAACGCCGATCGACCGCGGGTAGTACAATCTCCGCATGAAACCCCTCCGCCTTCTCGCCGCATTACTCGCCCTTTCGCTCTCGCTCCCTCTCGTCGCGCAGACAAAACCCTCCCCTGCGCTCCCGCCCGGCGTCACCGCCCAGCGCGACATCAACTATGCCGACAGTTCCAACAAAGCCCAGTTCCTCGACCTCTTCCTCCCGCCCAACCCCGACGCCAAGCCCCTTCCCCTGATCGTCTTTATCCACGGCGGCGGTTGGCAGGGCGGCGACAAGTCCCACAACCTCGCCCTCCCCTTCGTCCCTCGCGGCTACGCCGCCGCCAGCATCAACTACCGCTTCTCCCAGGAAGCCGTCTTCCCCGCCCAGATCCACGATTGCAAAGCCGCCCTTCGATGGCTCCGCGCCCACGCCGACAAATATCACCTCGACAAGGACCGCGTCGGCGTCTGGGGCGACTCCGCCGGCGGCCACCTCGTCGCGCTCCTCGGAACCACCGGCGACGTCAAAGAGCTCGAAGGCGATGTCGGCAAGCACCTCGACCAGTCCAGCCGCGTGCAGTGTGTTGTCGACTTCTTCGGCCCCACCGACATGTCGCTCTTTTGGGAACACGCCGAGCCGGTCACCAACATCTTCAAGGCCAAGCCCAACGAATCCCCAATTAGCAAGCTTTTCGGCGGGCCCGTCGCAGAGAAGAAGGACATCGTCCACCTTGCCAATCCCGTCGCCTTCGTCACTCCCGATGATGCCCCGACCCTCATCATTCACGGCGATCAGGACGCGCTCGTACCCCTGGCTCAAAGCCAAATTCTCGTGGACGCCCTCAAGAAGGCCAACATTGAAGTCCACCTGGAAGTGCTCGAAGGCGCCAACCACGGCGGCCCCGCTTTTGGTAAACCTTCCATCAACTCGATGATCATCGAATTCTTCGACAACCACCTGAAAGCGAAATAGATCCATGGCCATCACACGCCGCACCGCGCTTCAGGTCGCCGCCTCCGCGGCAGCCGCCGCATTTCTTCCCCACGCCTTCGCCGATGACGCGCCTCTGAACATCGCCCTCCTCTCCGCATCCTCCGAATACAAATCCGACGAATCCCTCGCCTCCCTTGCCGAGGAGCTTGAGAAGAACTATCGCATCAAATGCACCAGGGTCTTCGGCAAAGATGGCGGCAACGACGCCCTCCCGGGCCTTGAGGCCATCGACATCGCCGACGTGATGCTCGTCTTCACCCGCCGCCTCCGCCTGCCCGCCGACCAGCTCGCGCGGATCAAGAAGTATTGCGAGGCCGGCAAACCCGTTGTCGGCCTCCGCACCGCCAGCCACGCCTTCCAGGATTGGCTCGAATTTGACAAGCTCGTCCTCGGCGGCAACTACCAGAACCACTACAAGTCCGGCGCGACGATCCAGGTCTCGATCGCTGACAAGGCAAAGGGCCACCCCATCCTCGCTGGCGTCTCTCCATTCACCTCACTGTCGTCGCTCTACAAGAACACCCCCATCTCGCCGGATAGCGAACTGCTGCTGACCGGCGTCACCCCCGACACGACCGAGCCGCTCGCCTGGACGCACATCCATAAGGAAGGCCGCGTCTTCTACACGTCGCTGGGCTCCCCCGACGATTTCAAGAACCCCGACTTCCGCCGCCTCGTCATCAACGGCCTGCTCTGGACCTCCCGGCGTGACCTGGCGAAGATCAAGCCCGAATGAAACCCACCAAGCTTTTCGCGTTTGCCGCGCTCCTCATCGCCATCGCCGGCGGCGCGACCGTTTATCGCCTGAAAGCCGTCGCGGCACCCAAGCCAAACAAGGTCGCACAGCCCGGCGCCAAGGGCCTTGATTCCGATTACGGCCCCTTCCTGGCCTATAGCGTCCTTACCCCGCGTCCGACGCAGAACCCGCCAAAGCACGAGAACGGCGATCCCACTCCCACCTGGAAAGCCGGCGAGCTGATGGCCACCAAAGGCATCACCGTGAAGCTCGCCGGTGGCTCTGCCGGTATTTGCTTCGACACCGACACCTGCCGCTACGCCGCCGGCTGGATAGGTGGCTGGCTCGACATTTCTCAGACGAATCTGGTCCGCGACCAGGGCCCCTGGCCCGCGATCGCCAAGGGCACCCTCGCCTTCGCCAATCAGGACGCGCCCGGCGCCGCCAATCCCAAAGATGGTTCTTTCACCGACCCCCGCCATCCCAACTCCGATAAACGTCTCAGCACCGGCGAAGGCCCCCTTCCCAAAGATTGGGCGCACTATAAGGGCCTTTATCGCGATGGCGACACCGTCGTCTTCGCCTACACGGTCGGCGATGTTCAAATCCTGGACATGCCCGGCCTCGTCAACAGCGCCCGGCGGACCGTTTTCACCCGCACGATCAGGATTCCAAAACTCAGCGCGCCTCTCACGCTCCGCGCGCTCGCCATCGAGAACGCCATCGGCGCCTTCGCCGATAAGCGCGGCCATGTCGCCGCAATAGCGACCGCCGACGCGCTCATGACCGCCGGCATCGTCGGCGACGTGCCCGACGGCGTCACGGTCACAGTCGATGGCGCTTCGGCTGTCAATGTGAAGATTGCCCCGTCGCCGATGCCGATCAAGTTCACGCTTGCCATCGTCTCCGGGAAGACTTCGGCCATTGCAGCCGACAGCAGCTATCTCGAAAACTTGAGAGCTCCCGTCGCCGATCTTACCGGCCATCTCAAGGGCGGCCAATCCCACTTGAAACAGGAGTTCGAAACCGCCGGCACCCTCGGCGCGCCAACCGCCCCGTATGTCGTCGACACGCTCGCCCTCCCCATCAACAACCCCTGGAAATCATGGATCAAGCCATCAGGCTTCGACTTCTTCCCCGATGGCCGCATGGCTTTCTGCACGCTCAACGGCGAGGTCTGGCTCGTCTCCGGTCTCAACGACACGCTCGACCATGTCAAATGGAAGCGCTTCGCCGCGGGACTCTATGAGCCGCTCGGCCTCAAGATCGTCGACAACCAGATTTACGTCCTCGGCCGCGATGGCATCACCCGCCTTCACGACTTGAACAACGACGAGGAAGCCGACTTCTACGAAAACTTCAACAACGACATGGTCTGCGACGCCAACTACCACTCCTTCCACATGGACCTG
>JBBRIN010000344.1:0-5062 GCA_038221115.1 Tepidisphaerales bacterium | reverse complement strand
CCCGATCAGCCGCTGCACCATCGTAAATCGCGGCGTGGGGATTCGCTGCTGCACCTGCTTTGCCGCGGCACGCATCTCGTCCGCCTTCTTCACCAGCTCGCCCCGGTCCTGCCCCAGCTTGCGGTTCTCGTCGGCCAGGTCGTTGTAACGCCGCGGCAGCGGTAGACGGAACAGGTTCCCCTGCGCGTCCCGGCCGACACTCGTGTCCTCCATCATCTTCATGCGCCGCACGTTGTCGTCGATGTCGTCGTCGATCTTTCCGATCTTCTTCTTCAGGTCGTCATAGTCCCCCGACATCTCATCGAGCTTCTTTTGAATCTCCTTCTCGATGGCCTGCAATTGCTCGATCTGCACCTTGTCCACCCAGGTGCTGCCCCAGCGGTACCACCCCTGCTGCGCCATCTGCTGTTGCAGCACCGTGTCCTGCTCCGTAAACAGCCGCGCACAGCGCTGGAACGTATTGTTCCCGCGCTGATTCTGCGGCATCGCATTCAGCGCCTCCGCCACGTTATTCAGGATCGCACGGTTCAGAGGCGCCGCGAGCATCGCCTGAATGTAAAAGTTCAATGCCCCCGGCTGCTGATTCTGCCGCCAGCAGATGACCGCCACGTTGTTCAGCGTGGGCGCGTGGTCCTTGATCGTCGCAAGCACCACGTCGAACAGTTTACGCGCCGGCTGAAGCTGCTCCTGCTTGTAAAGCACCAGCGCGCGCAGATAAGACGCCGCCAAGTCCGCCGGATCATCCGTCAAAATCTGCTGTAGCAGGGCGTCGGCGTCTTTGGTACGACCCGCCCGCATCAGTTGCCGCGCCTCCTCCGCCAGCGACACGCCCTGCTCGATGATTCGACTCTTCTCCTCCGGCGAGACCCACCGCGTCCCCACCTTCACCATCCCCTTTTCCTGCCGCTCGTGCCACACCGCCGCGTCCCGCTCCGCTTCCTTTCCCACCGGCGACTGTTTGTTCTGCTCGATAAACCGGTCGTAGCGCTCGATGATCGACTTGATGTCCGCGACATTCTCCGACGAGCGCCGCAAGGAGGCCAGGCGGCTCTCCGCCTCGGCGCCCACCGCGGCCTTCGCCGATAGGTCGATGCCCTTGACGTTGTCCGCATCCACATGCGTGACCTCGCCCGCCGAGTCGGTCACGTCATACCCCTCCGGCGTCCGCTTAATGGTGCCCTCGCGCGAGGTTCCGTCCTTCAGCTTCAACACCTCCCCCGCGGCCAACGGCGCCGCGGGCAACGCGACACCTAGTGCCGCCAAAACAGTTCGCTGGCGCCACTGAAATTGCGTTCGATCCGTGAACGTGCTCATGAACAGGCCCCACGGCTGATGTTTGTCCCCGCACGCCGCACCGAAACTTTCACTGTCGCTAACGAGTCAGACAAGTCTAGCGCGCGCTCGTTGGTGAGTAAAACCACAGACGCCGGTAGTTGGATCGATCATTCGATGAACCACAAATAGTTGCCACAATGGGGGTTGGCGCGTTCGCACGGGCCACTGATAATTGCATCATATGATATTGGAAGACCCCGAAGGCCGTGGGGCGGATTCCTGGAGCGGGGAATCGGCACCGGTTCGGTCATCGCGGTTGTTGGTGTGCGATGACTCTCCGGTCGAGCGGCTCGCGCTCGTCCACCTCCTTCGAAACGCCGGGTACGCCGTCGACGAAGCCGGCGACGGCGAAGCAACCCTCCAGTGTCTCAAGCACCTGACCATCGACCTCGTGCTCCTCGACCTCAACATGCCCGAACTCGACGGCTTCGGCGTCCTCGCCTACCTCCAAAAGCATCGCCCCGGCCTCCCCGTCATCCTCCTGTCCGGCATGCCCCTCGACCAGATCCAGCATAAAATGCATCGGCTCCCAAAAACCGAGCTCCCACCCCTTTTCATCAAACCCGTGGACCCGCAGCAGTTGTTGCAGGTCATAGAAATGCACCTGACCGGCGACTTGCCGGATCTGAAAAGCTGACGCCCATCGCGGCTTCGCTCTGAAAAACCGCTGCTGAAATCTACTTCCCCTTTACCTGATCCAGCAGCCTATCATCCTTCCCCGCGCTGATCATCTTCCCGAACATGTGCGCCGCCCCTTTGGTCAACACCGGCGCCGGCACCACCACGACGTCCGGCTTCCCGACCCGCCCGCGCACCCGAAACTCGTACAGCAGCGTCTTCGTGGCTCCATTCACGATCTTTTGAATCCCCCCCGCCAACGCCCCCAACGCATCGCTCACGATCGGGATGCCGGTGCTCTTCAACTTGTCCTTCCAGTCCGCCAGCGGCGCCACGACCACCCTCAGGTTCAGATCACCGTCGAAGCTCACCTCCCCCGACCCTTGCAATCCGAGCACCGGCGCACTGATCGCGGCGTTCTTCAGCTCCACGATCCGGTTGTGTATCTCGAACGTCCCCGCCGCCTGCCCGACCGTCAGCGCTCCCTTGGCCGGCCGTGCCTTCGTCACCACATCCTTGATCACCGGCACTTCCCAGAAGTCGCCATCCAGCACCTCAAACTCCCCCGCCGCCCGCAGGTTGTCCAGCGCAGTCCGCCCCTCGCGCGGGCTCGTCCCCATGAACTTCACGTCCGCAAACCCCCGCCCCGATGCCTTCTGCGGCGCCTCGCCCGAAGCCGCCAGCGCCGCCGCCAGCTTCTGCACGTTTACCTCGCTCACGTGCGCCGTTCCCTCATACGTCAGCTCCCGCTTGCCCGGCTCGTCCGGCCGCCCGTGGACCCAACCGGTCCCGCTCACCTTCCCCTCAAACGCGTCGGCCGCGAATCGCGTCACGTCCGTCGACGACGCCGCGTTCCCTCCCGTCACCCTGATGTCGCACCGCACGTTCGTCAGCGGAATCCGTCGCGGCGACGGCGCGATCCCCGCCCCGCCGTCGCTCGATATCGCCACCTCGTACTCCGCCGTGCTCGCCATCTTCGGCCGGACCACCACCTTTCCCGACACCGTACACAAACCGGACGGGTGCAGCGCATCCAGCGCCTTCGCCAAGGGCGGCGGATACCGCTCGTCTTGGCCCCCGAAGTTCACGGTGCCGCTAAACTCCTCAATACGCACTTCGCGAGTGATATCTTCCAGCGGCATCCGCGCGCTCGCCAAAAACAGCCTGTCCCCTCCGTACCGCCCCGCCAGGTTCTCCGCCCGCACCAGCCCCGAGCGCAGGTGCAGCGTTCCGGTGATTCCCTCAATCGCCTGCGGGAACCTGTGCGGCTGAATCGAAAACTCGCGCGGAAATGCGTCCACCTCATAGCGGATCGCGTCGAACGCGCGGGCGCCCGCCGGCGGCCGCAATGGCCCCTCCCCCGCCGCCGTCACCTGCATCTTGCCAACGCAGTGCGACCGCTCCAGTAACTGGCGCAGCTGCGTCGGCAACGCCTCCGAATCGCGCCCGATGGTCACCGTCCCCAGCAGATCGTGCGCGGCCCAGGTGCCGGCGGCCGAATCAAGCTCTCCGAGGCCCTTGTTGATCACTAGCCGCGTGTCACCCGCGCCCACGTCCAGCATGTCGATGCGCACGTTCAACCGCGCCGGCGGCGCCCCCGCCACCGACTCGCCCACCGCGGGCGCAGTCGCCGGCCGCGACGTCGCCGCATCCACCCCCAGCGACTCCGTGCTGCACCGCAGCTTCATCGCCACATGATCCAACGGGACGTCCCACTTAGGCACCCGTGCCCAGGCGTTCGCAAGCTCCACCTCCGCATCAAACCGCGCCGCCGCCGGCGTCTTCAGCGGCACACTCCCCTTCCCGCTCACCTTCAACTCCCCCCGAATCCCATTCTCCCGCAGCAGCTCCTGCAACCGCCCCGGCACCTTCGACTCCCGGTCCTCCGGCGACGCTTCCACCTGAAGCGCGAGCTCGCTCACGTCCAGTTGCAACTCGTCGACGTTGAACGTCCCTGCGGCCTTGATGCTCGCCAGCGGCGCATCCTCCGCCAGCAGGTGGTAGTCATAGATTACTCCGTCCTGTGGCGCCGTGTTCACATCGATATGCAGCCCGCTCCATACGACCGGCTCGAGGTTCACCCCCGTCCGGTCTTCGTACACGATGCGCGCCCCCTCCGCCGCAAATCGCCGCAGCCGAAACATCTCCGACACCTTCGGCCTCGGCTCCCCCTCCTTCTTATTCTCCGGCTTCACCAGGTCTCGTCCCTCCATCGCCCCCGTGCGATCCTTGATCAGCCGCAACGACGGTTCTGTCAGGATCAGTTTCTCAATTACCAGCGGCCGGTGCCTGGCGCGCGACGGAAGCTCCGCCAACCGCAGGTCCACGCTCTGAACCTTCAACAGCTCGATCGTCTCCCCGCGCGCCCCCTTCACCACCAGCGCCGAGTCGCGCAGCGTCACGCTATAAGGAAAGTGATAGCGAATCCCGCCGATTCGCAACTCTGCGTTCAAATGGCTTGCAACCATTTCCTGCAGTCGGCGTCCAATGACCGGCGCGATGAGCGCCGATGCGCACAGGTACGCGCCCACGAGAACCACCGCGACGATGCCGAACCATCGGAGGAGCCGTCGCTTGCGCTGCGTCATGAGCCTTCTTCTAACCGGTTTCGACCAGCTTGTATGCGCCGGCATTTCATCGAAACCTTTAGTCGCTAAACCTCGCGCCCGGTTCACCGCAGGTAATGTGACCGTGCATTTTTTTCTTGAACTTGTGATAGCGGCGACATAGCTTGCATGGCCCCGAGAAGAGAAAAGAAGTGAAGGAGCCCCGATGAAGTCCACGCGACGTGCCCCACGGACGGGATGGCGCTGGTCGTATGTGCTCGCCGCCGCGCTCGCGGCTGCTGCGGGTTTTCTGCCTTCCCCCCCTGCTCAGGCCGACATCATCGTGCAGGATCGCACGTCCGACGGCCCACTCGTCCTCGACAAGCCCGAAGACTACATCGTCAAGAACGTGCGCATCGCCGGCCTGCAAGATACGGCCGCCCTCACCCTGGCCGGCCGCATCCGTTCGGTCACCATCGAGAATAGCAGGTTCGGCGACGTGTTGGCCGGCCCCAACAGCCACGCCGCAGCGCTCGAAGCCGTCAGCGCCTCCATCGGCGCCT
>JBBRIN010000343.1:0-5084 GCA_038221115.1 Tepidisphaerales bacterium | reverse complement strand
GGTGAAGCGAACGCCGGATGAGGCGAGGGCGTCGAGGTTGGGGGTGGGGATATCGGGGCAGCCGTGGAAGCCGACGTCGGCGTAGCCCATGTCGTCGCCGACGATGAGCAGGATGTTTGGCTTGGACGCCGGTTCGGCGGCAACAGAAAGGTGGGAAGAAGCAAAGGTGAGCAGCGCGGCGAGCAGCGTGAAGGTGGTTTTCATTGAGGGGATCCGGTTTGAGGTTCTGCTGCTTCAGTCAACGCGGTTTAGCGATTCGCGTTGGCGGCAGCGGGCTTGCCCTGGTTCCAAAGGATGTAGGTGCCGCTCTTGCCGGAGACGACGATGTCTTTCCAGCCGTTGCCATTGAGGTCGGCGAGCCGGATCTGAAGGCCGATGCCTGGGCCGTTCTCGGCGATGGTCTGTTTGGTGAACTTGGCGGTCTGCTTGTCCCACTTGTAGTAGTAGATGCAGCCGGGCTCCGAGTCGCCGGGGTCGTTGCCGCTGTGGGCTTTGACGCGGCGGCCGGTGATGAGCTCGGGCTGGCCGTCGTTGTCGATATCCTCCCAGACGAGTGCGTGGGGCTGGGAGAATCGATCGTCGATCAGATGATGACGCCAGTTGGTGGAGCCGTCTTTATTATCGTCGCGGCGTTCTTCCCAATGGAGGCCGTAGTTGTGGCCGTGGCCCCAGATGATGTCATTGCGGCCGTCGCCGTTGAGGTCGACAACGATCATGGGGCAACTGGCGTGGGGGAAATTCCAATCCGGATGGAGGGTCCAGGGCTGGTCGGCGGCGCCGGTCTTGGGGCGTTCGTACCAGCCGTTACCGAAGATGATGTCTTCGAGGCCGTCGCCGTTGATGTCGCCGAAGCCGATGCCGTGGCCGTTGACGCCGGCGTCGCCCGGGTGGATGGTCCAGGGCTTGAGGATCGGCTCACCCTTCTCGTTGCGGGCGAACTTGTGGACCATGAAGGGGTTGTTTTCGCCCCATGAGTTGACGATGAGTTCGGGAATGCCGTCGCCGTCGAGGTCGCGGAGATCGGTCCACTCGTTTTGACCGAGCTTGGTGTCGATGAGCACATGCTTCTTCCAGAGGTCGCCGCGCTTCAGTCCTTCGGCGCCGGGATTTTCGTACCAGCAGATTTCGGGGTCCATGAAGGCGCCGCTGACGATATCGGGGAAGCCGTCGCCATTGACGTCATAGGCATGCTCGCCGTTGTTGGTGAGGTAGTCTTTGCCGAATGGGGCGAGCTTGCGGAGGGGCTTCTGCTCTTTGAAATCGGGGCCGGGGTACCAGAACTCCCCGGCACTGATGTCGAGGTGGCCGTCTTTGTCAAAGTCGGCGACAGCGCAGCCTTCGTTGTTGTCCAGGTGAAGTTTCTGGACGCGAAAGGTGAGGCCGGCGGGCGCGGACGGTTGCTTTCGTTGAGTGATCTGCGGCTTATCGGCAGCGGCGGTTGAGAGAGAAAGGCTCGCAGCGATGAGGAGGCTTGCGATGGCGATAGAGGATGTGTGGAGTGTTTTCATAGGGGTTAGGGCGCGATGGTCTTGGCGTTTGCGGCGGTGTCGGCTTCAGCGCGGGCCTGGGTTGAGAGAGCAGTGAGCCGCTGCACGATGTCGGGATGATCGGCGGCGACGTTGTGTTGCTCGCCGGGATCGTTCAGAAGATCAAACAGTTGCCCGGCGGCGGGCGCGTCGCCGGTGCGGAGGCCGGGGTAATCGGTGGGCTGGTATTGCTCGTAGGGTGCGAGGATGGTGACGCCATCGGGGGCGCGGGGATCGATCCATCGACCCTCCGTGGCCTTGCGTGCGGGCGGCTCTTTGGCGGCGAGCAGGTGAAGCTTCCAGCGGGCATCGCGGACGACGGCGAGCTTGGCGCCCTGCATGCCGAAGATGACGTCGTGGGGGCTGGGTTGGTGGGAGGTGAATAGCGGGAGGATGTCGCGTCCGTCGATCGTTCGGTCGGCGGGCGGATCGATCGCTGCGAGCTTGAGGGTGGTAGCGAAGAGGTCCATCATGATGGCCGGCTGGGAGCTGGTGTGGCCGGGCGGGATTTTGCCCGGCCATCGGGCGATACAGGGGACGCGGTAGCCGCCCTCCCAGATGGTGCCTTTCATTCCACGGAGGCCGCCGTTGTTGCCGCCGTAGATGGCGCCGTTGTCGCTGGTGAAGACGACGAAGGTTCGTTCGTCGATGCCGAGCTGCTTTAGTTTATCGAGGACTTGTCCGATGCTCCAATCGAGTTCGCTGATGACGTCGCCGTAAAGGCCGCCTTCCCCGCTTTTTTTATAGAATGCTTCAGAGGCGGCGAGGGGCTTGTGCGGCATGGCGTGGGGCAGGTAGAGGAAGAATGGATGGTCGCGATTGCGTTCGATGAAGTTCAGCGCGCGCTCGGTGTATCGCCTGGTGAGGGTGGCCTGGACGACGGGATATTCGACGCGCGCGTTGCCTTCCAGGAGTTGAACCGGGCGCATGTCGTTGGAATAGGGAATGCCGAAGTATTCGTCGAAGCCGCGCTGGGTGGGAAGGAACTCGGGCTGCTGGTGGCCGAGGTGCCATTTGCCGATCATGCCGGTCGCGTAGCCGGCACGTTTGAAGAGTTGGGGGAGCAGGATCTCGGAGAGAGGGAGGGCGAGCCTTGCAGCTTGCGGACCTCCATCGGGAGCGGGATTTTGAGTGAGCCCGCAGTGGAAGGGGTAGCGGCCGGTCATTAGCGAGGCGCGGGTGGGCGCGCAGAACGGCATCGGGCAGTTGAAATGCGTGAGGCGCGCGCCCTCGGCGGCCATGCGATCGAGATGAGGGGTCTTGTAGGTGGGGTGGCCATAGCACGCCAAGTCGCCATAGCCCAGGTCGTCGGCGAGGATGATGATGACGTTGGGCCGCGGCGGGACGGACGGTTCCGCCGCACGCCCACTGATGGCGGCAATGAGGCAAAGCGCACAGACGAGCGTGGTGAGAATATTCCGTGCAGCGTGGATCAATTCGGCTCCTGCGAGGCGTGGACAGGCCGGTACTATAGCTTGGTTGCCTTCCAGCCGGCATGGAGTTGCTGGCTTAGCTCCTCGACGAGCGCCTTATGGTCAGATAGGCCGGCAGCGTTGATGTTCTCGTCGGGATCGGTTTGGTGGTCGTAGAGTTCGCGACCGGCGGCGGGGGCAGAGCCGAGCTTGTCTTTGGGAACCCACTCGACGTAGCGGTAACGGTCGGTGCGCATCGCGTAGCCCATGAGCGGCCCGCGGGGGTATTGGCTGAAAGCGGATTTCTTCCAGGGGCGAGCGGGGTCGTTGAGAAGCTGGGCGAAGCTGGTTCCTTCCAAACCGTCGGTTAGAGGCAGCCCGGCGAGCTCGCAGAGCGTGGGGTAGATGTCTACGAACTCGACGAGGGCGTCAGTTTTCTGACCGATCTTTTGCTGGCCTGGGACACTGATCATGAGCAGCGAGTGCGTGGAGGTTTCAAAGCAGGTGTGCTTGCACCACATGCCGTGCTCGCCGAGTTGCCACCCGTGGTCGCCCCAGAGGATGACGATGGTTTTGTCGCGCAGGTTGAGGCGCTGAAGCTCGGCGATGACCCGGCCGATTTGCGCGTCGGTGTAAGTGGTGGCGGCGTAGTAGCCGCGAATCAGTTCGCGGGCCATGTCGTCGGAGACGGGGCCGGTTTTGGGAATATCGCTGTAGCTGCGCAGCTCGCCCCACGAGCTCATCGCGGGCGCGAAGACGTCCTTGGGCGGGAAGGGATTGGTGGCAAGCTTCATGTCGGCGGCGCGGTAGAGGTCGTAGTAGCGCTTGGGAGCGTCGAAGGAGAGGTGCGGCTTGCGGAAACCGACGGCGAGGAAGAACGGGCGGTCCTTCACCTTGTTCATCACTTCGATTGCGGCGTCGGCCATCTTACCGTCGCCGAGGGCGTTGTCGGCGACATCGGGGGAAGACCAGGCGGGGTGGTCGTTGCGATCGGGTTTGGCGGCTTTGTTTTTGACCTTGCCCTGTTTGGGGGGCGCGACGGGATCTTCAACGCACGAGATCGCACCATCGGCAAGGTCTCGCGGCTCGGTCAGATCGTCGGGATCGCCGAGAAAGCGGACGAAGTTGCCGTCGGGGAGTCGCTTGAGAAGAGCGGTGCCGGAGCCAAGGGAGGGCGCGCTCCAGGATGCTTTGTCGTCGAGGCCGCCGTGATAGATCTTGCCGAAGGATTGGCAGAAGTAGCCGTTGTTTTTGAAATGCTGGGGGAGGGTGACGACGTTGGGAATGGTGTCGCGAAAGTGGTCCTGGAGGTTGTAAATCTTCGTCGTATCCGGCCGGCGGCCAGTGAGCAGAGAGGTGCGAGAGGGGGAGCAGACGGCCTGTTGGCAGTACGCGCGGTTCATGAGCAGGCCCTGCGCGGCGAGGGCGTCGATGTTGGGGGTGCGGATGTTTTTGACGCCGTAGCAGCCGGTTTGCGGGCGGAGATCGTCTACGGCGATAAAGAGGATGTTGAATTTATTGCCGGCGACGGCATCGGCGGCGAAAGCGCTCTGCTGTACGGCAGCGAGCAAAAGCAAAACGAGGGCAGGCCAACGGGGGTTCGGGACTGATGGCATTTCGCTCCTCAGTGAGAGGGACAGACGTGCTCGGCTGCACAGCGTAAGAAGTCGTGCCCGGTCCGTCGAGCGGAAATGCGACAAGCGACACGTTAAGATCGCGGCCGAATCGGTGCTCGGTCGATCAAATCCGGGTCAACCCCAAGACGTAAACAGGGTATTGACCAGTGGATCACCCGCCTAGCCGCGGCTCGACGGAACCTTAACTCTTAGCTGCTGAAGACTATGGCGTTTGGACCCCTTCCACAGGTTGCCCCTTGTTTTGTGAGTCATAACCTGGCGCTGGGGGGTGCGCAGATTGCGGTGCTGCGGATGATCAGGGCGCTGCCGGACTGGGTGCGGGAGCGAACGACGCTGTATGTGCAGTCGGATGATCTGCCATTGCTTGAGCCGGCTTTGAAGGCGGGGTTTGGGTGCAAGGCGATCACGACCCAGGCGCCGGAGGATGCGTCGGCGTGGGTGTTGAGTTATGGCAATCTGAAGGGGCTGCCGGATCGGCCGACGTCGTTGCTGCTGCACTCGTGGGATGA
>JBBRIN010000342.1:0-5094 GCA_038221115.1 Tepidisphaerales bacterium | reverse complement strand
GACCGCCCTTGGCCTGAGCGCCGGCGACATTCTGGTCCGCCCGACGCTCGCCGGTGACGCGACGCTCGACGGAACGGTCGACCTCTCGGACTTCGGCAAGCTCAGCGCCAACTTCGACACGCTGGACGGGGCGGACTGGGTCCATGCGGACTTCACCTACGACGGCGCGGTGGACATCGCCGACTTTGGCAGGCTGAGTAACAACTATGGCGACACCTTCGCGCCCTGACGCGGCGGTTCAGGACGGCGGTACCTGGGGCGGAGACGGGGGCCACGGTGGGCGGGGCGACGAATCGCGGTTAGGATCGTCGCACCACATTTTCCCACGGAGAGTTCATGCGCGCGATTGTGACTGGCCAGGTTGGTGTCGAGAAGGGTCCGTTTTTGGATGCGGTGAAGGCCGAGGCGGTGAAAAATGGCTTTGACCTAGAGATCTGCCACGTCGGCAAGATGATGTATCAGGAAGCGCCGGACGTGCCGGCGGGAAGGATCCTGAATCTGCCGATCACGCGGCTGAACACGCTGCGGCGGGCCGTCTTCAAGGAGATCCTGCGCGCGGCGGAGAAGCACGAGCATGTGATCGTCAACACGCACGCCACGTTTCGCTGGCGGCACGGGCTGTTCGCGGCGTTCGACTACGATCAGATCAAGGCCTTCAACGCGGACCTTTACGTCACGCTGCTGGACAACGCCGAAAGCGTTCACCAGCGGCTGCTGCGCGATCACGAGATCGATCATGGGCTGAAGGACATCATGGTGTGGCGCGAGGAGGAGCTGCTCGCGACCGAGATTCTCGCCAACATCATCCGGGGTTACGGGCACTTCTTCATGATCAGCCGCGGAAGGAACATTCCGACGACGCAGACGATGTATCGGCTCATGTTCGAGGGGAAAAAGAAGAAGGTCTACCTGTCGTTCCCGATGAGCCACGTGATGGATCTGCCGAATACGCTCGCGGAGATCGATTCGTTTAAGGCGACCATCAACGAGCACCTGATCTGCTTCGACCCGGCCGACGTGGACGAGTTCATTCTCCACAAGCTGGCCGTGCAGGCGACGGAAGAAGGCAACTCGACCATCCAGGTGCCGGCGGCGGAGGGGCCGGTCACGCTGAAGACGTCCGACGTTTTGCAGATCAGCGGCGACATCATGGGGCAGATCTACGCCCGCGATTTCAAGATGGTGGATCAGTCGGACATGATCATCAGCCTGGTGCCGGAGCTGCCCAACGGCAAGCCGGCGCTGAGCAGCGGCGTGGAGCGCGAGCTGCATCATGCATTCGAAGGGGGCAAAGAGGTCTACGTCGTCTGGACCTGCCGCGCGATGCCGTCGCCGTTCATCACCGAAACGGCGACGCGGGTGTTCCGCAGCACCGCCGAGGCCGTGGACTACTTCCGACAGAAGGGGTATGTGAAGTAGCCGGGCGCGTGCCGGCGGGTATGAGCGCGAAGCTTGCGGTGGTATACTTGGCGGCCGTTGCGGGAGGTACGTTCGCCATGGCCAAAGCTGCGGTAGACCCCAGTGAGCTTCGACGGTTTGCTCAGGACTTAAATCGCTTCAATAATGACTTGCAGACGCTGTTGGCCGGGCTGCACGCGAAAATGCGCGCGCTGGAAGCGACGTGGCGCGACCAGGAGCAGCGCAAGTTCGCCGAGGCGTTTGACGGCACGGTGAAGGGGCTGAGCAACTTCCTGGAGACATCGCACACGCACGTGCAGTTTCTGGGGAAGAAGGCGGCGTTGATCGAGGAATATCTGAAGCAGAGGTAATGGCTCCTTTGTCATTGGTCCTTAGTCCTTTGCAGAATGCACAGGCGCCAAGCAACGACAAATGACCGAGGACCAAGGACGAATCGAGAATGAACGGTGCCCGGGTTGATTCCGTCGATGCGCTGAAGCACTTCCGGGTGGCGCTGTGGAAGTTCGCCGAGGCCGCGAATGTGGCGCTGGGGGACGCCGAGGGGGAAGTGCAGCGAACGCTGATGTGGCTGCAAACCGAGCTGCCGACCTTCTGGGAGGGCCAGATTCGCAAGCGCCACGATCTGGTCAATCGCTGCAAAGAGGCGGTGCGGCAGAAGAAGCTGTTCAAGGATTCCACCGGGCGCACGCAGTCGGCGGTGGATGAGGAAAAGCAGCTCCTCAAGGCGCAGCGCCGGCTCGAAGAGGCCGAGCAGAGACTGGGCAACACCAAGCGGCACGCGATGAAGCTTCAGCGCGAGCTGCACATGTATAAGGGCGGCGTGATGCGCCTGTCGACGAACGTGACCGGCGACCTGCCCACGGCCGTCGCGTTGCTGGATCGAATGGTCGAATCGCTCGAGGCGTATCTCTCGCTGCACGCCGAAGCCGGGGCGGGGGACATGGCGGCCATCCCCGTGGGCGCCGGCACGTCCGGCGCCGCCGGATCGAGCGCCGGCAACATGGCGCGGTCGGACACCGAGGAAATGCCGGAGACCGCCGATGGGCCGATCGAGGAGAATGCAACCGCCGAGGGCGAGGGCCAGATCAAACCCGCGAAATGAAAGGTCGTCATGGGCGTTTATGAAGGGCGTGGGCAACTGGGGCGCGCGATGAAGGACCTGAAGGCCCGCTGGCTCGAGGCACGGTCAAGCTGGGATGACTCCAACGCCAAGGCGTTCGAGGAAAAGTTTCTCGTCCCGCTGGAGCAGGATCTGCGGCAAGCCGTGAGCGCGATGGATCAGATGGCCGTGTTCCTCGTGCAGGCGCACAACGACTGCGAGGATCGCTGACGGCCGTACCCTGTCCCGCCGGCGACGAGCTACCCAACCCACACGCGAGGAATCCCCATCCTGTGAGCGAGGCAACCCAAGAGCTGACGAACTTCGACGAGGCCCCGGAACCCTCGGCAACTCCGCCGGCCCCTCCCGCCCCCCCGGCCGCCGCAGCGCCCGCGGTCCCGCTCTCACAGCGCGACGTGCAACGCGCCGCGCTTCGCGATCTTGTGGCCCTGGCCACCGAATGCGCCACCACCGAAACCGTCGTCGAACAGCGGTTGCTGACGTCCACCGAGCACGGCAACAAAGAGCTGGAATCGACGCTCTGGTCCATCGAGCAGCGCGCCAAGAACAACGACGTGGCGGTCCAGGCGAAGCACGAGCAGAAGCTGGCGAGGATCAAATCCACCTTCCGCGACGACGCTAACGCGCTGCGCACCCGAGACGCGGCCGCGCGCGACCAGGTAGCGCGCGACAACGATCCGCCCCAGCGCGAGCTGCGCAACAGGTACGACCAGGCGGTATGGCTCGCCGAGAGCGTGCTGGATTCCACGTCGCAACAGGTGCGCGAAGATCTGAAGAAGAAGCGCGATGAGGTGGCCGGTGAGCAAGCCCGCCTCGCCGAGATGGAGGCGCGGGCCGACGAGCTGATGCAGTTGTATGGCGTGACGATCAAAGCGGTCGAGTCGCCAGCCGCGCCCGCGCCGGACGCAGGGGGTGATCCCGACACCGATTTCGCCAACGCCCGCGATTCGGCGGCCAGTGCTGTCGGCGCCTTGGGCCGGTTGCTCAGCGCCCGCCTGTTCATTGGCGCCCGGCCCTACATCGTCGTGATCCTCGTCGCCGTCGCCGGCGCCGCCGCCGCGCAGCTCCGTAGCGGCATAACCGATCTACAACCCAGGCTCCTCGGCATCTGGGCCGGTGTAGCCGCGGGCGCCGCGATCGTCATCGGCATTCTCCTGCGCCTCCTCGCCAATGCATCCGCCCGCAAGCTGCACACCGAGTTTGCCGCCGGCGCCGCCGCCGCGCGAGCCGCCGCCGATCGGCAACTGAAAGCCGCCATCGAGCTGCACGATGCCAGGCTCGCCGAAGCTCAGAAACTCCGCGACAACGAGGTGCGGGCGACCAGGGACAAGGTTACGCCACTGATGAATCGCCTGAAAACCACCCGCGATTCAGCGCTGGCCGCCGCGGCAAAGGATTATCAGGAACGCCTGACGGCCATCACCGCGACGCGCGACGCCGCGCTGGCCGAACTGGCCGACTGGCTCAAAAAGGCAACCGCCGAAGTCCAGCAAAAGCGCGACCGCGAGATGCAGATGGCGCAGGCGCGGCACCAGCAGCGCAACTGCCAGAGCCGCGAGCACTACGACGCATCGCGCGAGGAACTCGAACGCCGGCTGCGCGATGGCCTTGAGCACACTCAGGCCCCGATCGAAGACCGCAGCGGCGTGCTGGGCCAGGGCGCGCCCGACTGGGCCGCCACGCGCTGGGACCAGTGGCAGCCGCCCCGAAAATTCGCCTCGGTTGTGCGTTTCGGTGAATTTGCCGTCGACCTCCGCAAATTCACAGACGCGGTGCCGCGTCAGGGCGAGCTCAAGCTCCAGTTGCCACCCCCCTACTCGGTCCCCGCACTGCTGGCCTTTCCCAGCCAGGCCTCGCTGCTCGTCGAAGCCGATCGCGCGGGCCGGCTCGACGCGGTGCGCATCGTGCAAATGGCGATGGTTCGCCTGCTCACCGCGCTGCCTCCGGGGCGCGTGCGATTCACGCTCATCGACCCCGTCGGCCTCGGCCAAAACTTCGCCGGGTTCATGCACCTGGCCGACCACGACGAGGCCCTCGTCGGCGGCCGTATCTGGACCGAGCAGGAGCACATCGAGCAGCGGCTGTCGGACCTGACCGAGCACATGGAAACGGTCATCCAGAAATACCTGCGGAACGAGTTCGAGACGATCGACGATTACAACGCCCAGGCCGGCGAACTGGCCGAGCCGTACCGCTTCCTGGTGATCGCCGATTTCCCCGTCGGGTTCGAGGGGGATTCGTTCCGGCGGCTGGCGAGCATCGCGCAGAGCGGGGCGCGGTGCGGCGTCTACACGCTCATTAGCCGCGACACGCGGGTGCCCTTGCCGCAGGGCGTCCACGTCGACGACCTCCGCCAGCACAGCGTCAACCTCGTGCAGGAAGGCGACCATTTCGCGTGGAAGGACGACGTGTTCCAGCGGTTCCCCCTGACGCTCGACCCGCCGGCATCGGAGGAGTTGCTGACCGGAATCTTAGACGTGGTCGGCCGCGGGGCGAAGGACTCCAAGCGGGTGGAGGTGCCGTTCGGGAGCATCGCGCCCAAGCCGGCGGAGTTC
>JBBRIN010000341.1:0-5098 GCA_038221115.1 Tepidisphaerales bacterium | reverse complement strand
TCTACATCGTCACCACCGGCGGTGACGGTGCCGCCACCGTCTCCCCGCTCTTCAAGGACGTTTACTTCGCCACGACGATGCGCTCCGCCATTGCCGCCGCCAACGCCCACCCCGGCGCCGACCAGATCGTGATGAACCCCTTCCTCAGCGCAAACATCACGCTCGATCCAACGAAGGGCGAGCTTGCCATCACCGACTCGGTCACGATCCAGGGTTTCGGCGCCAACCGCCAGGCCATCAACGGCGGCGGCATGCTTCGCGTATTCAGCGTCTCCCCCTTGGCCAACGTCACGATCAACGACTTCACCATCACCAACGGCAAAATCTCCGGCTTCGGCGGTGGCGGCGGCATTCGCAACGAAGGCACCCTCACCCTCAATCGTTGCACTATTAGCAATAGCTCCGTCGCAGTCGACAACGGTGGCGGCCTTCTCAACCTCGGAACCGCCACGGTCATGAACTCCACTTTCTCCGATAACAGCGCCGCCGGCTCGGGTGGCGGTCTCTACAACGGCGCGGCCGCCACCGCCACGGTCATCAACTCCACGTTCGCTAATAACAGCGCCGCCTACGGCGCTGGCATCTACGACGCTATTGGCGGCAAGCTCGTCGTGATCAATTCCACGATCGCAAACAATCACGCCTCGAACAGCGGCGGCGGCATCGCCGCATCCCTCAACTCCATCGCCGACGCCCCCGGCGCTCTCCTTCACAACACCATCGTCGCGGGCAATACCTACAACCCCAACGCGCTGGGTAATGATCCGAACTCCCCTCCCCAAGGCCCCGACCTCTACGGCTTCTTCGATGCTGCCAGCTCGAACAACCTCATAGGCGATCTCGGCAACGCCAAGGGCCTCGACATCGCCAAGAATCAACTCGGCCATGTCGCCAACGTCGGCCCAACCATTGACCCCATGCTTTCGACGCTCGGCTATTACGGCGGCACCACCCAGACCATGCCGCCCAAAACCGGCTCAAGCGCCATCGATGGCGGCAACAACGCGCTGGTCCCCGCCAACATCTTCTCCGACCAGCGCGGGAACGCCCGCATCCGCCACGGTAAGGTCGACATTGGCGCGGTCGAGGTGTAATTCCGCCGCGGCATTGTCATCTCAACATCACCGAAGGGTCTGCGCGAGGCCTGGGCCGCGCAGATCCTTCTTTGTTTCCCGGCACGCTCCGCGCAGTCGGTGAATCTCCATCATCAATCCGCCCGAGCCACGGTATGAACAGACATGCTCGTGGCGTCGTGCGGCCGGCAAACTCGCTTCTCCCGCTCCGTATCATCCAAAGTGCGCGGACATTCCTGGCGCTCTGTTCGATTCCACGGCTCCGCGACCCTGACCCTCCTGACAGTTTTCATCGCCCTGCTCGGAATCCCGGCGGACGCCGGCACCGTCACCACGCGCGACGGCCAAACGTACAGCGGCGCCCTTCGCTTTGACGGCCCCAATCTCATCGTCTCCACTCCAGGCTCGCCTGACCGGACGATTCCGCTCGGGTCAATCGAGCTGGCGACATTCGCGGACGCGGCGCGCCCGCCAGAAGCGCGACCTTCCGAAAGACCTCCGGAGCGCAACCACCAGCGCAAGAACTCCCCTCACCCCAAGCCGGGCGGCGTTCTCGCGGAGTACTTTGCCGACGCCGCCATGACCGACCTGCGGCTCGCTCGCCGCGAAGACAATCTGCTCCACGCCTTTCCCGCCACCGCGTCGCCCGACTCCATCGTCCCGTCAATCTTCGCCGCGCGCTGGACCAGCCGCCTCACACTCCCCAAGTATGAACAGGCCCAAACGCGCATTCTCCTCCTTCAATTTGACGGCGGGGTTCGTTTTTTTCTCGATGGCAAGCTTCAACTCGACACCTGGGCCGACCACGCCCACGGCACTCGTGCCCAGTTCGTCCTCGACGCCGGCCGCTCCTACGACTTGAAGCTTGAATACCTGCACGACAACCCCGGGGGCGCCGAGAGCCACGCTGCGCTGCTCATGACGACAGTTGACCGCGCCGACACGCGCGCCTTGAAAAGCGGGTACTTCGTGCCCGTCTCGGCCGCACCCGCTCCACCGAACGTTGCCGTCAATTCCCCCGCGCACTTCGACGCCGTCCTCGCCACTGAATCGGTCACCGTCGATGCGAGTGCATCCTCACCGACCGGCTCCATCAGGCTCGTCCGTTTCCTTGACAATGGCCACCCGTTCGCCACCGCCGACAGACCGCCCTTTAGCGCTACCCTCGATCACCCCAGCGCAGGCCCGCATCTGCTGACCGTGCAGGCTATCGACAACAAGAGCCTCAGCGCCACCTCCGAGCCCGTCACCGTCTACGTCGCGGCACCATTGAGAAAATCCTCGACGACTCAGCCTGCGCCCCGGTGGGCGCTTCTCACGCTTGTGCCGCCCCTATCTCCCGCGCCACTCGTCGACAAGCGCGGCGCCATTGACAACGACGCACTCAATGCCGCGGGCAACCTCACCATCGCTCAACCACCATCTCCCGCCCGCGCCTCGCTCGTCGACGGCGTGCTCTGCCTCACTCATGCCGGCGGCGGGCTGCGCGCCGACGCCGATGCGTTCGCCGCTGTCTACGCCGACACCAGGGGCGACTTTCAGCTCACCGCGCGCCTGGCCTCGCTCGACGCCGGCGACCCCAATGCGCAACCGTGCGCCGGCCTCTTCGCAAACGGCGAGTTCCGACCCGATGCCCCCCGGGCGTCACTCGTCATCGCCCGGGAGGACGCTGCCAACTACACCGCTGTCCAGCTCAATCGCACCGCCAAAAGGTTCCCCGAGCTCGCACAAGTGCCCGCCAAACTCCCCGTTTGGCTTCGCCTCATCCGGACGGGCCGGTTGCTCCGCACCTTCACCTCTCCCGACGGCCGCCTATGGTCCACGGTCGCCCAGTCATCGACTCTCCTGCCGGAACACCTCAAGGTCGGCTTCATCGCCGCCACTCGCGACCCCGCCGCGCCGGTAACCGCCACGTTCGATCACATAACGCTCGCACCGCTCCGCGCCACCTTCGAGTCCGACCGACCCGGCGTTCTGCTCATCACCGGCACGTTTCTGGACGAAAAATCCGGTGCCCTCCAAAGCGCCACGCTTGACGCCGATTCGCTTCACGTTCGCCTGCCCCAGCGGAACTCGCCCCTGGCCATCCCCCGCTCCGGCGTCGCGCGGATCCTCTTTAAACCTATCCCTGACGGAGCCCTCACCGATGATGCCGCTGGCATCCTCCTTTCCACGGGCGACTTCCTCGAATCCACCATTGACACCCTCGCCGGCAACCAGGTCGCCACCAGCTCGGTCCTCTTCGGTAAGCGCTCCTTCCGCGCACACCCCGAGCTCGCCGCCATCGTTCTTCACGCCGCTCCAGCCCCCAATGCCCCTCCGCCTGCTGGCGTGACCTGCCTCGTCACTACCAACACCGGCTCGCGCATTCTCGCCCGTTCCATCACCATCCAGAAGAGGGACGTCATCCTCGACGAACCTCTGCTTGGCCCCACCACCTTCAAACAATCCGTCGTTCAGGAGATCCGCGCCCTCGGTTCCCTCTGAGCCTCAGTACCATTGAGGATTCGACCGGTGAGAACACGGCTTCCTCCCTCGTGCCCGATCCCCAGGACTGATCCGCTCGCGAAACGATTCCCTCGCCTTCGTCACCGACCATCCTCCGCCTTCAATCCCGGCGGCGGCGTGCTCGTCATCCGATCCAGCGAGACCTGCGTCACCAGCGGGACCAATCCTCGCCTCACGGCCTCGCTGTATACCTTTGCCGCATTCTCTGCCTTCACACAATAGTCGATTGTGAACACCGGCTTCTTCGCTGCGACAAACTTCTCATATTGCTTCAATCGGCCCGCCGTCGACGACTCGTCCTCGTATCGGTTCGGCACGTCCCCCGCGCCCTTCGCCCCCCATTTGGCGTTCGCCTTCCCGCCAAACCACGTGTCCTCCACGCCGAGCCCATCGATTGCGTTCACCAGGCGCGGATCGGCGTCGATGAGCTCAATCGCATTCTGCTGCACGACCAGCGCCTCAGGATTGATTTCCCGCGCGGTTTTTCGAATCAGCAGGAGAAAGTCCACCATCGCCCGCGCCGGATCCACGTTTTGCCGCTTCGCCTCCGCCACGACGCGGCCCTCGTCGTAGGCATCAATCCAATCCAGATAGACGCCATCGAAGCCCGCGGCCATTGCCGCGCGCACTTCCGATTCGGGCCCCGATGCAAAAATCGCCTGCCAGCGCGGATCCCAAAACGCGACGGTGTAATTGTCTGACCACCCATCGGGGTCGGGGATCAGGATGAAATCAGGGCTTCCCTTCGCCCCCTTCGTGGGCGCCCGCCAATCCGCTTTCCAGTAGGACCGATACGATTCCGCCTGCCCTGGATTGACGTAGGCCAACACAATCCGGCCCGGCTTCCCCGCGTGCAGCCGCGCCACCATCGCCCGAGTGTCAAATCCCTTTTGATCCCGAATCGTTCCCGTCGGCTCGACCACAAGGAGGTCATACTTCGAGCGCGCCAGTGCCTCCACCGCCGCCGGCTTCTCGATCTCCTGAAGCTGGTACATGAACGTGCGGACATCCTTCAATGCCATCCGCACCCCCGCGCCCGGCGCTTGAGCAGCCGACGTCCCCACCCAACTTGCAAGCAAGACGAGGTGAGCGGCTGCAAATCGTTTCAGCATTCCGCCCATTCCTCGGTCTTCATGTCCATGTAACGTCAATTCGGCTTCCCGCTCAACATCGATAGCAGCGAATCGACATTCAAAGGCTTGGCCATGAATTGCACCGGCAGTCCGTGCAGCACCCCCGCGTCATATTCGCCGCTGATCGCGATCACCCGCCCCGGCCGGTGCGTGTCGGGAAGCCGCATGCACCGGTCCACCAGTTCCACCCCGTCCATGACCGGCATGCGCAGATCGGTCAACAGCACGTCAAACCGCTGCGTCAGTAGATAACCCAACCCCTCTTCGCCGTCGCGAGCCGTTACTACTTCCGCCCCGGCGTCACGGATGAGGCGCCCCATGGCCAGCCGCGTCGGACCATGGTCTTCCACGACCAGCACGCGCAGCTTTTTGCTTCCGTTGATT
>JBBRIN010000340.1:0-5103 GCA_038221115.1 Tepidisphaerales bacterium | reverse complement strand
TACCCTGACCCTCCCCCGGCGTACCGGGAGAGGGGCAGAGGGAAAGGTCAGCATTTGACACCGATTGTTGGCGGCGCGAAACTTCGTGGAAGGCGGCGCGTCTGTTCAGGGACGACGACGTTCTGGGGCTTTGGACGGACGAGACGCTCGGAGAAGCCGACCATGGGGTTAATGACGCGGGGTAGTTTGTTCGGGGCGATGGGGGTGTTGTTGTTGTGCTGCGCGCCGGTGGCGCGGGCGCAGCCGATGGCGATGTTAGACATTGAGGCGCCGGTTCAGGAAGACCCGGCGAAGAACAAGGGGTTTTCGGTCAAGAAGGAAGATCAGAAGCTGATCGAGCAGTTTGAGGATTTTGAGCGGTTTCGGGACAAGAAGGTGTGGGACAAGGCGTTTAAGGCGCTGGACGCGGTGCTGGCGGCGAACAAGGCGGGGGGGATGACGCCGGCGAAGGATGGGTTTTGGATTCCGACGCGGCAGAAGATTTTTCGGAGTCTGGTGACGCTGCCACCGGAGGGGCGGGACGCGTATCGGTTGTTTAACGACGCCAAGGCGAAGCAGGCGTGGGACCAGATTCGGGCGCACGAGGCGGCGGGGGACGCGGACACGCTGGCGCAGTTGAAGAGCGCGGTGGATCAGTTCTTTGTGACGGAGGTGGGGGATAAGGCAGCGGATCATCTGGGAGATGCGCTGTTTGAGTCGGGGGATTTCACGGGTGCGGCGCGGGTCTGGGAGCAGGTAGTGCGGTATGCACCGGGGACGTCGCTGTCGACGTTGCGACTGCAGTTGAAACAGGCGACGGCGCTGTGGCGCGCGGGGAGGACGGATCAATTCAAGACGCTGACGGCGAGCATCCGCGAAAAACATGCGGGGGAGATGACGAAGCTGGGGGGTAAGGACGTGGCGGTCGATTCATACATCGATGCGCTGATAGCGACGCCGACGACAACCCCATCGACGCAGCCGAGTTTGACGGCGGACCCGGAGGCGCTTGCGGCGGGGCCGGCGGTGACGCTGCCGGCGAGGGATCAGCCGGCGTGGCAGTCGGTGTTCATGGATGAACAACTGGCGGAGAAGATCTTTTCGCAGTTGAACAACAACGGGTGGGGACAGCAGATGGGCGGGATGGCGCGGGTGGTACCGGCGGCGGCGACGGATGGGAAGCGGGTGTATGTCAACTGGTACGGCATCGTGTTCGCCGTGGACGTGGCGAGCGGCAAGCTGGTGTGGTGGTCGAAACATTTCAAGGAATTGGGGGACAAGTTCAACGAGCTGATTCAGTGGCAGGTGGATCCGTCGCGGTTCACGATTAACGTGGTGGGGGATTCATTGCTGACGGTGGCGGTGAAGCTGGACAAGCTGAACAACCAGGAGCCTTTTCGGTTGAGCAGCCTGGAGCCGGCGACGGGGAAGGTGAAGTGGTCGAGCGATACCGGGGCGCTTTCGGGCTGGGCGTTTATCGGCGCGCCGCTGGTGGTGGACGGGACGATTTACGTGACGGCGCATCCGAAGGACAACCAGGAGATTCACCTGTTGTCGATCGCGCTGGCGGATGGAAAGATGCAGTGGGAGACAACGCTGGGGCAGCCGCAGGTGGGGAACAATTGGCGGGGCATGCCGGTGTATTCGTTGCCGGTGTTGAAGCATGCGATGGGGATGGTGTACGTGATGACGAACAACGGTTCGGTGATCGCGTTGGATACGGTGGCGCGATCGATCGAGTGGTCGTTCAGCTATCCGACACCGCCGCCGCAGAATGAGAACAATCGGATGTGGGGCGGGAACCAGATGCAGAAGGCGCCGATCGAGGCGCCGGCGACGGCGGTGATCGAAGGGGGGATTTTGTACTATAAGGATCGCGCTGGCACGGCGATTTATGCGTTGGATCTGAGCGAGCCGAAGCTGGCGTGGAAGCGTCCGGCGGAGCAGAGCGACATGCTGGCGGGGATGGACGGATCGTCGCTGTACCTGGTAGGGTCCAACTTTTCGGTGATCGACCGGCAGAGCCGGGTGATGCAGTGGTCGCCGACGATCCCGGTGATGGCGGACGCGATGCGGCCGCTGATCGCGGGGAGCGAGTATCTGGTGTTCACGTCGCGGGGGATTTACCGGATCGACCCGGCGAAGCGGGACGTGAACATCTTCCGCGGGTATGAGCGCGATGTGATGGGCGGGGTGATGCTGCGGATCGGCGATAAGCTGGTCACGGTGTCGAACGTGGCGATTACGGCGTATCCGCTGAGCGCGGGGGCGGCGGGAACGAGCGCGTCGCGATAGGATTGAACTTGAGCGTGGGCCCTGCAACTTTAAGGGTGTTGGGCCGTCTAGTCATCGGCAAGGAGCTATCGATCATGATCATCTGCTGCCGCCGTCGCAACCGCCGCGCCCGTGCGTCCATGACAAGGATATTCCTTCCGCGCCTGCTTCCGTTGGTGGTTTTGGCGACGGCGTCGGTGTGCCTGGCGCGGCCGCGCTTTGTGCGGGCGCAGGTGGGGGCGGGGGCGGCGCCGCAGCAGGATGCGATCACGGTGTCGGGGACGGCGCAGGTGAAGGCGAAGCCGACGGAGGTGGAGATCGGCGCGCTGGTGTCGGGGGAGGCGGAGCTGACGAACGACGCGATGGTGAAATACCGCGACGCCAAGAAGCGGGCGATGTCGGCGATCGAGGGGCTGAAGATCAAGGACCTGACGATCGAATCGCACGGCGTGTCGGTGAATCAGGCGATGGACCCGAACGCGGCGAACATGATGATGCAGGGTCGCGTGGCGGCGAACCTGCCGAAGGCGAAGATCCAGGCGAGCGAGTCGATGAAGATCGTGCTGAAGGGGATCGACAAGGTGTCGACCGAGCAGTTGATGGACACGGTGATGAAGGTGATCGACACGGGGCGCGACGCGGGGTTGCAGATCGGGCCGCCGACGCCGAGCAATTATTATCAGTATCAGATGGCGATGCAGAACGGGCAGGGGATGAACATCGCGGTGTTCAAGGTGGGGGATGCGGGCGAGCAGCGCAACGAGGCGTATAAACAAGCGATGGCGGACGCGAAGAAGAAGGCGAAGCGGCTGGCGGACCTGGGGGACCTGAAGCTGGGGCGGATCATCAGCGTTCACGATGGGGGGCAGATGCCGACCCAGCAGAACCAGGTTTATTACGGATATCCGCAGCCGCAGCAGGATGCGGAGGAGCTGAGCAGCACGATGCTGGGGGATATTTCGCTGAAGGTGTCGGTGACGGTGCAGTATGAGATCGCCAAGTGAGGGTTGCCGGCTCGGGGTTCAGGGTTCAGGAAAAATGAAGTTGGCGTCATTGATTCTCGCGGTGCTGGTTGCGGCGGGGCCGGTGCGCGCGGCGGAGGAGGTTTATCCGAAGCACGTGAATCAGAAGAGCCAGGATGCGGTGAAGAAGGGGCTGGAGTATCTGGCGAAGAATCAGAATCAGGACGGGTACTGGAGCAACACGCGGGATGTGACGGCATATCCGATCACGATGGCGTCGATCGCGGGGATGGCGTTTCTGGCGAACGGGAACACGCCGACGCGGGGGCCTTATGCGGATAATTTGAGGCGGCTGGAGCGATACCTGGTGGGGCAGGCGACGTCGTCGGGGTTGATCACGGGGCCGGGCGAGGAGGAGGGGCGGCCGATGTATGGGCATGGGTTTGCCATGCTGTTTTTGTCTGAGTGCTATGGGATGGAGACGGACGAGCGGCTGCGGGTGAAGCTGAAGAAGATCATCAGCGATGCGATCATGTTGACGGCGCGGGGGCAGAGTAATCTGGGCGGGTGGACGTATACGCCGGGGGGCGGGGATGAGGGGTCGGTGACGGTGACGCAGATGCAGGGGCTGCGTGCGGCGAACAACGCGGGATTTTCGGTGCCGAAGGGGACGATCGAGGAGGCGGTGCGGTATCTGGAGCGGTGCCGGACGCCGGAAGGGGGGATCTGCTATTCATTCGGGTCGGGGCCGGATACGCGGCTGCCGATTTCGGCGGCGGCAATCGCGACGTTATACAACGCGGGCGAGTACGACTCGCGGCTGGCCGACTCGTGCATGGCGTATGTCTGGAAGCAGTTCGAGTTGAACAAGGGGTGGAACAAGAGCACGGGGCACGAGTTTTATACGCATCTGTATGCGGCGCAGGCGTTCTATCAGTCGGGGGACCAAAAATGGGATGGGTATTTTCCGCAGACGCGGGACGCGCTGGTGTCGATGCAATCGCGGGATGGATCGTGGGATGGCGACGGGGTGGGGCCGGTGTATGGGACGGGGATTTCGCTGGTGATCCTGCAATTGCCGTATAAGTTTTTGCCAATCTATCAGAGGTGAGGGCTCGAAACGGATTAACACGAAGACACGAAGTCACGAAGGGGCACGAAGCGGAAAAGACTTGGATTTCGGTTCGTACAGTCTTTTGGCTCCGTGACTTGGTGACGAAAGGAACTACGTGAGTGACGCGAATTCTAACGGCGATTCGATGGACCCGGACTTGCAGGGGTTGGGCAAGCTGAGGTCGACCCGCGACGCGATTCGCAAGCAGATGTCGGGGACGATCGTGGGGCAGGTGGAGGCGATCGATCAGCTTCTGATCAGCCTGTTTGCGCGCGGGCACTGCATCCTGGAAGGGGTGCCGGGGTTGGCGAAGACGTTGATGATTCGGACGCTGTCGCGGTGCTTGTCGCTGGACTTCGGGCGGATTCAGTTTACGCCGGACTTGATGCCGAGCGACATCACGGGGACGGACGTGATGTATGAGGACCGGGCGAGCGGCGATCGGTCGTTTAAGTTTTTGAATGGGCCGATTTTTGCGAACGTGCTGCTGGCGGACGAGATCAACCGGACGCCGCCCAAGACGCAGGCGGCGCTGCATGAGGGGATGCAGGAGCCGCATGTGTCTCAGCGGGGCAAACGATATGAGCTGCCAGACCCGTTCTTTGTGTTGGCGACGCAGAACCCGATCGAGCAGGAGGGGACGTATCCGCTGCCAGAGGCGCAGCTCGACCGGTTCATGTTCGAGCTACACGTTGGATATCCCAGCGTGGAGGAGGAGGAGCGCATCGTGTCGACGACAACCGGCGACGACGCGCCCACGATCTCGCCGGTGCT
>JBBRIN010000339.1:0-5105 GCA_038221115.1 Tepidisphaerales bacterium | reverse complement strand
AGGTATATGGAGGAGGCGTTTGGATTTTTTGATGAGCCGCACCGGTACGTGGATACGGGCGTGCGGGGAGACCGCGCGAACCCGCACCTGTTTCGGGCTGCGGCCGTGGTGAATTTCCCGGCGGGGCGGCATCGGCTGCTGCTGCGTGGGCGGGGGGCGGCGCGGCTTTATGTGGACGGGAAGGCGATGTTAAGCAACCCCTTCCCGCCAAGCGATACGAGCGGGCATGGGCGGGTTGCCGCGCAGAAGGATTATTTGGATCTGGGGCCGGATTTTCGGTTTCGGCCACCGGGGAATCGCGAGTCGTGGTGTGAGTTTGCGTGCGCGGCCGGGGAGCACGTGGTGCTGATGGAGACGATCGTCGGCGGGTATGCAGGGAAGAACAGACACCGGCCGGAACTGGGCGAAACCGTCGTGGCCTGGGCGCGGGAGGGCAGTTCGTCGTGGACGCTGGTGTCGCCGGGCGCGCGGGTCGTTCCGTACACGGATGCAGGGTGGACTGCGTATGAGGCGGAGCGGGGAGGGCGGTTGGATGTGCTGGACACAGCGGCGCGCGCCAAGCTGCGGCACGAGAATGACGGGTATTGGACGAAGCGGCGGGAAGTGGCGGCGGATTGGCTAGGCAAGACAGCGGATGTGACCGTTCCGGCGCTGCCGGAGGGATTTGTGGCGGGGACGGCGGTGGACCATTTCATCGCGGCCAAGATCGTCAGCGCGCGGGTGCAGATGGCCGAGGCGGGGGCGGGGACGGTTGATTTCTATAAACAGGTGCGGCCGATCCTGGAGGCGAAGTGCTACGAATGCCATCGGGGCGGGAAGGCCAAGGGCGGCTTGTCGCTGGAAGAGCTGGCGGGAGCGGCCAAGGGAGGCAAATCGGGCGATCCGGCGATTGTGCCGGGGAAGCCGGCGGCCAGCGCGCTGCTCGATCGGGTGACGACGGCCGATGAGGATGAGGTGATGCCGCCGAAGGGGGACCGGTTGACGAAGGCCGAGGTGGCGGTGCTGACGTCGTGGATTGGCGAAGGCGCGCGGTGGCCGGAGCTTCGGGTGGAAAAGACGGCGCTGACGCCGTTGACGGATGATCTGTCGTTCCTGCGGCGGGTGACGTTGGACACGGTTGGCGTGGTGCCGACCTTGGAAGAGATCAAGGCGTTCCAATCAGATGAGTCGGCGAACCGGCGGGCCACGGTGATCGACCGACTGCTGGCTGACCCGCGATGGGCGGACCATTGGATGGGGTATTGGGAGGATGTGCTCGCGGAGAACCCGAACATCCTGAACCCGACATTGAACAACACCGGCCCGTTCCGCTGGTGGATCTACGAATCGCTGCTGGACAACAAGCCGATGGACCTGTTCGTGACCGAGTTGGTTCGGATGAAGGGGAGCGAGCGGTTTGGCGGGCCGGCGGGCTTTGGGGTGGCCAGTCAGAACGATGTGCCGATGGCGGCGAAGGGTACGATCGTGAGCACGGCGTTCCTCGGGGTGGAGATGAAGTGCGCGCGATGCCACGATGCGCCATCGCACAAGTCGACGCAGCAGGAGCTGTTTGAACTGGCGGCGATGCTCGCGACTAAAACGCTGGAGGTGCCGCTGACGAGCAGCGTGCCGATGGACAAGATCCATCAGGGCGGCCGCAAGCCGTTGATCCAGGTGACGCTGAAGCCGGGGACGAAGGTGGATCCGAAGTGGCCGTTCGCCGAATTCTGCGATGGCGCCGCGGCTGAAAGGCTTGCGGAGCATCCGGAAGATCCGCGCGATCGACTCGCCGCGGCGATCACCGCTCCGCAGAACGAGCGCTTTGCGCAGGTGATGGCGAATCGGGTGTGGCGGCGATTCATGGCGCGCGGGATCGTGGAGCCGGTGGAGGATTGGGAGAAGGGCAAGGCGACGCACCCGGAATTGCTGCGGTGGCTCGGGCGGGAGTTCGTGCGTGGCGGATACGACGTCAAGCATTTGGCGCGGTTGATTTTGAATTCGCAGGCATACCAGCGCGCGACGGATGAATCGCTGCACGAGCCGAGCCCGATCTACACCGCGCCGGCAGCTCGGCGCTTGACGGCCGAGCAGGTGGTGGACTCGCTATTTGCGGCGACGGGTAAGCCGTTCCGGACGGAAGAGGTGAGCCTTGACGTGGACTCATCGCGCGAGATGGGAAATTCCATCTCGCTGGGCCGGCCGCGCCGGGCGTGGATGCTGACGTCGACGTCGAACGAGCGGGATCGGCCGAGTTTGAGCCTGCCGCGCATTCAGGCTGTCGGCGACGTATTATCGGCATTCGGGTGGCGCGGGTCGCGGCAGGACCCGACCAGCAGGCGCGATGAGGCGGCGAACACGCTTCAGCCGGCGATCCTGAGCAATGGCGTCATGGGGACATGGCTGACGACCTTGAGCGATGATCACGGCGTGACCGAGTTGGCGTTGCGCGATCGGCCGGTGGAGCAGTTGATCCACACGCTGTTTCTCAAGCTGCTGACCCGGCCGCCGACCCGGGAAGAGATGCGGGCCTACACGGATTATCTGCGCGAGGGATACGATCGACGCGTCGTCGACGCTCCGCCCGTGGGCCCGACTGGCCCGCGCAAGGCCCGGCCGTACGTGAGCTGGTCGAACCACCTCGACCCGCAGTCGACCATCCTCCGCCAGGAAGAGGAGGCCGATGCGCGGCGCGGCGATCCGCCCACGCGACGGCTGGACGAAGCATGGCGGATGCGCATGGAAGACGTGTTATGGTCGGTATTGAACGCTCCGCAATGGGTATTTGCGCCGTGAACGACAGGATGAAACACATGAATCGTCGCGACTTTTTGAAGACCGCGCTCGTGTCGCCGCTGGCGGCGAGTTTTTTGGCGAACCGGGCCGGTGCCGCGGTGGTTTCGTCGCCGCGCGGCAAGGCGGAGCATTGCATCTTCATCTGGCTCGGTGGCGGGATGGGGCAGATCGATTCGTTCGACCCGAAGGATCTGGGCAACAATAAGGGAACGCCGAAGAAGGCGGGGTCGCTGTATGCATCGGTCGAGACGTCGGTGAAAGGCGTGCGGGTCTGCGAGCACCTTCAAAACACGGCGCGGGTGATGGAGCACATGACGGCGGTGCGCACGGTGAACCACCACGTGATCGACGAGCACGCGTTCGCGACGAATCTCGTTCATACGGGGCGGATGATCAGCGGCAACGTCGTGTATCCGTCGGTGGGATCGATCATCGCGCACGAGCGCGGCGCGGCCAGCGGCGATGTGCCGGCGTACATGCTGATCGGGTATCCGAACGTGAGCCGCGGGCCGGGGTTTCTCGGCACGAAGGACGGGTACATTTACCTGGTGGACACGGAGACGGGGCCGGCGGGATTTGCCCGGCCGGCGCAGGTCAGCGAGGCGCGGGCGGCGGCGCGGCAGCGATTGCTCGAGCCGATTCGCGGGGCGGCGGCGGCTACGAGCGACTCGGCGATCGCCGATTACGAGCAGGCGCAGCAGGACGCGCTCCGATTGGCGGGGCCGAAGTTCATGCGGCACTTCAACCTGAAGGAAGAGCCGGGCGCAGTACGTACCGAGTACGGCGGCGAGTTCGGTCAGCGCTGCCTGCTGGGGCGGCGGCTGGTGCAGGCGGGAGTACGGTTCATCGAGGTTTCGCACAACCTCAACTTCATGAACGGCACCGGGTGGGACGTCCACAACGAAGGCATCGACAACCAGCACCTGTTGATCCGCGAGCTGGACACGGCGCTGGCGGCGTTGATCCGCGATCTGAAGGAAAAGGGGATGCTGGACAAGACGCTCGTGGTCGTCGCAACGGAGTTTGGCCGCCCGCCCGAATTTGACGTGCGCGGCGGGCGCGGGCACCAGGGCACGGCCTTCTCACTGGTGTTGGCGGGCGGGGGATTGAAGCATTGCGGCGCGTACGGCGTGACGGACGAGCTGGCGAAGAAGATCGTCGAAGGCCCCGTGAGCATCCCCGACTTTCATGCCACGATCTACGCGGCGATGGGGATCGATCCGGCAAAGGAGCTGATGGACAACGGGCGGCCGGTGCCGATTACCGATCGCGGGACGCCGATCCAACGGCTGTTCGGCTGAGCATGCTTCGTGGGGTTGTTACGCCTACACTTGATTCATGGCCATGACCTGCAACATCGACGCGCGGGGGCGAGTGGCGCGACTCATCTTCGGCATCCTGGTGCTGGTGGTTGGAGTAGCTCTTTGCTGGTTCTGGGCGCGGGGTTCGGGATCGGCCGTTCGCTGGACCGTGGCGATCGCCTGCCTGGTCGGCGGTGCGTTTCCGATATACGAGGCGCGGGCGGGATGGTGCATCATGCGAGCCATGGGGTTTAAGACGCCGATGTAGGGGCCGCTTAGCTATAACTAAAGCGCGGCAGTAACATGGGATGGAGAAACATCCCGATGGCAGAGTCGTACTTATAGAGGCGTGGCGTTCATCCAAGCTCACATGCGGAAATTTCTGTTGAGCGCGAGTCTCGCTGCGGCGCTGTGGGTGAGCGGCGTGCGGTGGGCTCGACCCGCAACGGGGGCGGAAACTACGGCGAGCATCACGGGCAAGAGCGGCGCTGACAGTGCATACGATTGGAATAAGTGGAGCCAATTCTGGTCGTTGCAGCCGGTGCGGAAGCCGGCGCTGCCGGTGATGAAGGATGCGAAGTGGGGACGGAACCCGATCGATCAATTTGTGCTGGCGAAGCTGGAAGAGAAGGAGTTGGCGCCCGCGCCGGAGGCGGACAAGCTGACGCTTTTGCGGCGGGTGACGTTTGATCTGACCGGGTTGCCGCCATCGGGGGATGAGATTCGGGCGTTCAACGCCGACACGAACGAGGATGCGTACGAGAAGCTGGTGGATCGCCTGCTGGCGAGCCCGCACTACGGCGAGCGCTGGGGCCGGCATTGGCTCGATGTGGCGCGGTACGTGCCTGGGCGGATCACTTTCCCCGGCGTGGCTCGGTCGGCGGGGGATCAGCACTATCGCGATTATGTCGTGCGCGGGTTCAACACCGACAAGCCCTATGACCGCTTTGTCATGGAGCAGTTGGCGGGCGATCTGCTGCCGCCCGCGCCACAGCAGCAGGATTATTTCGATCAGATCACCGCGCCGGCATT
>JBBRIN010000338.1:0-5110 GCA_038221115.1 Tepidisphaerales bacterium | reverse complement strand
TGCTCGTGCTCAACGTGAATGAGGGATGAAATTGGTTAGGGCATGGTTCACGACCCCCTATGCTGCTGAACCCGGGTAACAGTCGGCCCACCCGAACTCCCCCATGCAACGTCAATTACAACCCCCGGAAACCCCTTCTATAACCACAGCGCAAAGCTCATCTTATAATCCACGCAAGATCACGATAAAAATATCGCAAAAACGTTGCATTTCGTTGCAAAACGATGCATTCACCCCATCCCATCCCCTTAAGCCACCAGTCGGACTTGAACCGACAACCGCTGGTTTACAAAACCAGTGCTCTGCCATTGAGCTATGGTGGCGGCCTGACCCTCCCGCCCCATCACAGGATCTCCAGAATCTTAAACTCCATCGTCCCGCGAGGAGCCTTTACTTTCACCGTGTCTCCAACCTTGGCCTTCATCAGCGCTTCCCCCATCGGGCTGTTCGCCGTGACAGGCAACACATCCGAATCCGCCGCCGGCGGCACCGCTTCCCCGACGAGCCGGACGAGCTGCTCGCTTTCGTCGTCCAGATCGAGCAGCTTCACCGGATGCCCGAGAAAGACCATGTCCTCCGGAACGTGCTCGTTGGACACGACCGCCAGGTTCCTCAGCTTGTTCTCCAGATCCACCAGCTCCCGCTCCAGCGCGCGGTTCTCTTCCTTGGCGAAATGGTACTCGGCGTTCTCCGACAGATCGCCCATTGCCGCCGCTTTGCGGATCCGGTCCTGCACGTCGATCTTCGCCTTGTACATCTCCTCGCGCTTCTTCTCGAGGGCGACCTTTTCCTCGGCACTGACGAACTGCATGATGCGACTCCTGCTGAAGCTTGAAAATCCGGCCATCCCAAAACGCGACCCACCGCGCCGGCGGCGCGGTGGGCGATGGTCTGACACCCGGCATTATACCACATCGCCCACAGGGATTTGCAAGGCGCAGCTCATAAATGTGCCGACCGACGCCCCGACGCCGGGTGCCGGGTTGCGAAATTGACGCCCCTAACCGCATCTCATACACTCGGCGGCGGACCCAAGAGTTGACGCAAGAGGAACGACCGATGGCATTTCAATGCGTGGTGGTAACCCCGGAACAACAACTGCTCGACGAATCGATCACGCAGGCAATCGTGCCCGGCCATGACGGCCTCGTCGGCATCCTCACCGATCGAGCCCCCCTGCTCATGAAGCTCGGCCTCGGCCCCTTGCGCATCGACTTTGCCGGCGGCCGAACCAGCTATTTCTTCGTCGATGGCGGCGTCGCCCAGATGAAGGACAACAAGCTGACGATCCTCACCGACGATGCCACGCCGGCCACTGAAATCAATGCCGAAGCAGCCCGCGCCGAACTCGCCGAAGCAGAGGCCCGCCGCGCCACCGACGCCAAATCCGCCGCGGACCGCCACCACCAGATCGACCGGGCGCGTGCGAAGCAGGCAGTGGCGGCGAAACGGTAACTGCGGCCAAAGACAGAACAATTTGCCCGCGGATGAACGCGGATACGCGCGGATCAGAAGAGGATTTGAACCCCGTTTCTCAATCCGCGTTCATCTGCGTTCATCCGCGGCTAGTTTTTCTGCCGGAATTAATACTTGAACCCGATGCCCACGCCGCCCCACAATCTGGTGTCGGTGTGGTTGGTGTCGCGATTGATCCCGCCGGTGTAATTCAGATAGCCGTTCAGCGTCCATTCACCGTAACGGCGGTTGGCGCGAAACAGATTGTTCAGCGAGTAGCTGGCAATCATGCCGGCGTCGTACTGGTGAAGACCATATTTCTTGGTGTTCACGAAGACGAATTCGCGGCGAATGCCGGAGATATAGGCGATGTCGCCATAGAGCGTGAGGACGATCCCCGTGTCTTCGATGATGAAGTCGTGCTTCAGCCCCGCTTCGAAATACCAGCCGCTGTTCAGGTCGTAGTCGTACGCCGCAAAGCCGTAGGGGGAAAAGATCGGCTTGTCGGACTTCCAGAGGATCGAGTCGTCGAAGGTGATCCTCGTGAAGACTTCAGAGGTGTTGATTTTCTCGCGCTCCGGGAAGATGTAGCTGGTGACGCCCACCTCGAAAGTGAGCGGCCGCAGGTTCCATTCGAAACCCCCGGAGGGACGAATTTCCTGAAAGCGCGAGACCGGGTCGTCGCTAAATTCGTTGACAAACAGCCCGATGAACGGATGCGGAAATTTGCCTGTGTTGAAAGTCAGCCGGCCGTCGAATTGAATATCGGGTTTCTTCGAGCGGCTGGGAAAATTGGTGTGATCCACGCCGCGGTAGATGTAATCGCTGAGGTAGGTCGCCTTGATGTCGACATTGACGCCGCCCAGATTGATGCCTTGATCTTCGCGCGGCAGCGCCGGCGGGGCGTAAACCGACTGGTCCTCCGGAGCGAACGTCAGTTTGTAAAGGGGCCAAGCGGATGGCGCGGTCGTGGGCGCTGGAGGCTCGGCGACGGCGCGAAACGCCACGGCGACAATAGCCAGCCACAGAAAGCAGATTGATAGGGTCTTGGTGCCCAGGGCCATGGAAACTCCAGGTAACGCCGGCCCCTCCGGCGGCGGCGAAACTGTAACGGCGGGTCCGTTAAATCTCAAACGGCGCTCGTGCGGCAAGTTACTTCGTGGATTTGTCGCCGTTGCGCCAAAGGTACCATGTGGCGATGCTGCGATACGGCCGCCAGCGCTCCGCGAGGTCGATCAACTCAGCGGCGGTAGGAAGGGAGGCCAGCCCATAAGCGCGTGCGGCCTGGGCGCGCAATCCAAGATCATCAACCGGCAACAGGTCTGTGCGATTCAGAACGAAGATAAGGAACATTTCAGCGGTCCATCGGCCGATTCCTTTGACCGGGATCAGCGCCTGCACGACCTCTTCGTCGGTCATGCGTTGGAGCCGTCGTACGGGAATGGCGCCACTGGCAAACGCGCGGGCGAGGCTGCGCAGATACGATGCCTTCTGTCGCGAGAGTCCTGCGGCACGCAGCGCAGCGTCGCTCAGGACCAACAGCGGCTTGGGGCGTGGGCGCTTTCGCGGAAAGAGGGCGCAGAACCTCCGCCAGACGGCGCGGGCGGCGATGGTCGAGATCTGCTGGTTGATAATCGACTGGCATAGGGCGCCAAATTTGTCGGTCCGCGGTGCGAGCGTGCAGCCGCCTACGCGGGCGATGATCGCGGCCAGAACAGGATCGGATTTGGCAAGGTGGCGCTGGGCTTTAGACCATCCCGGACAGCGCGTTTTGGCAATGAGGTCAATCATGAGGGCGGCATTCTACACGCTTGTGGAACTGGTCCACGCGGATCAGGTAACATATCCGTCCATGATCCCCACGACCCGCATCTCGCTGTTCATCGCGGCGCTGGTTGCGACCTTTGTCGGGACACCGGCGCGCGGTCAGTCCATCTTCGACACCGGCGAGAAGGCCGAGCAGGAACGAAAGGCACAGGAGGAACGGGCGTTTCGCGGCAGCGTCATTCCAATGGGAATTGAATCGGGCGCGGCGAACGATCACGGGCGGGACACACGGGTATTCACCATTCCGGTCATGTGCGCCGGCCACAAGGCCAAGTTCACCTGGAGCGGCAGCGGACAAACGCTGATCACCGCGAGCTATGCCCAGGAGATTAACGCCACCATCAACGACAACCCGGATCTGAAGACCTTTCTGGGCAGCGATGGGAAGCCGCTTTTTCATGGGGATGCGGCTGTCGAGTTGGAGTTCGCCGGGAAAAAACATTCCGCAACGGTGTTCGTCATTCGCGACGACCAGATCACGCCGGGCGTGGGCGGCATCATTGGGTATGACCTGGCGCGCGATTATCAATGGGAGGTTGACCCGCGCGTGCCGCGGATTACGCTGCGCCGCGCCGGAACCCCCGCGCGACGGAAGGCGATGGCGACTCTTCCGCTGAAGGAAGAGGACCTGGAGCTTTACGTGCGGGTGAAACTGCGAGGTATTGAGGAAGATCTCAGCCTGATGCCGAATGCCCCATACGTTCAGGCGGCGGAGAAACTTCAAGAGGCTTGGAACTCGGCCCACGTGGGCAAGCCCTCGCAGGAGCGGGATGTGAACGGAATGCGAATGATCGTCCTCACCGGCAACCGCGACGCATTGGCATTGAGCGATGACGTGGTCGAGATGGATCTTGCGGTCCTGCTACTGGCCGACGGCGGCACTGGGCATAGCAGCCTCGGCAGCAGCGTATTGAATCGGTTTGTCTACTGCGTCGATCCCAAGCGAAAAGATGTGATGCTGCTGGAACGCGTGGAGCCGGCTGCTGCCAAACCCGATGGCCAGCGCCTACCCGCGAAGCAACCGGCGTCGCACGAATAGCCGCTATGCATGAGTTGGGGAGACATGTTTGGAGTTTCGGTCGATCGGCCTTACCATGGCAAATGGGGAAATGACCAAAGGAGCCTTCATGACGCCGCTGAAGCTCAGCGCCATCGACCAGGAGCACTTGCAGGAGTTATATGACGCCTCGGGGGTGGCGCGCGACGAGTTGCCGTACACGCCGGCTTTCGAGACACTCTGGCAGGGCTTTCAGGATCGGACGTTCAAAAACGCCACTCGGGATCAGCTCTACGCTGCTTTGTTGAAGTACACGCGCAGCAGCACCAATGCTTCCAAGCCGTCTGAGCCGGTGCCGCTCACCGACGATCAGAAGAAGCTGCTGAAGGTGATGGTGGCAAAGCATGGCAGCGGGGGAAAGGTGCTTCCGTATACGGATGGGTTTGAGGGCGCCCGCAAGGACTTCAACACCCAGGCGGGCGCGGGACTTTCAGAAGAAGATTTCTGGCGGGCCGTTTCGGGGGCGGGAAGCAAGCGGCGGCCACCCACCCGCAAGGCCGCGGCGAAAGTGGCCCGCGCGGCGGATGATGACGATGACGGAGAGTGATCGTCGGCGCCTGTGATCCGTAAACCATCGAACCCGGCCCGCGCCGGGTTCTTTCGTTTCCCGCTGCGCTTCGATAAGCCGGCGTTATCCGCTCGATGATAATAAAGTCTGGCAGTTGGCAGATGCATTTCATTGCCGCACACCCTGACGTCTACTATCATGTTTCGCTTCGATTCGATTGACCCGAATGCTTGAAAAGCTGTGCCGGAGTTTCGTGTATGTCC